>DAOUQP010000023.1 GCA_030625575.1 Eubacteriales bacterium
CAAATCCATAATGTGCAGCACCAAGAATATCTCCCATGCCTGCGCCTTGGAATATTGCAGCAAATAATCCACCTAAGATAACGCCACCCATTAATCCTGGTAATGCAGGTACTTTCATAACTACCATTACAATTACAAGAATAGGAGCTAATAATAGAATTGGATTGATTGTAAATTGTGCAGTCAAGCCACTTAAAATTTCGTTTATTGAAGTCATATCAATAGTACTAGCTGAATATTTAATTCCTATGATACCATAAAGAACTAAAGAAATAACATAACTTGGACCTGTTGTGAAAATCATATGTCTTATATGATCAAATAAATTAGATCCAGCAACAGCAGGTGATAAGTTTGTTGTGTCAGAAAGTGGAGACATTTTATCACCGAAATATGCTCCAGAAATAATTGCACCAGCTACTATTGGAAGAGGAATACCAAATCCGCCACCAACACCGATAAGTGCGATACCTACAGTACCAGCAGTAGTCCATGAACTACCAGTTGCCAATGAAACCACAGAAGTAAGTAATAGAGTTGCAATTAAAAACACACCAGGAGAAATTATTTTTAAACCATAAAAAATCATTGTAGGAACGATACCTGCTAAAATCCAAGTACCAATTATACTACCAATAACCATTAAGATTAAAATAGCTCCCATTGCCATTTTAATTGTCTCAACTATACCTTCTTCAAGTTCTGCCCAAGTATATCCTAAAACAGTCATTGCTACTGTTGCAGCAACAATTGCTGAAGCAAGAATAGGCATATGTACATCAGCACCCCAAACTTGCATACCGAAGTACAGAGCAGCAATTAGAAATAAAATAGGAATAAGTGCAATACCAATCGTTGCTTTTTTCTTAACTTTTTCTTTCATTTTAAAACCCCCTTGTACTTTAACAATAACTACAACAATCAAAATAATTCATAATACTTCAAAATGTTCAATAAAATTATTAAATATTCATAATATTCTCAACAAATTTCTTTAAATTAATCTTTCCACCTTTATCGCTTCTACCCCTCAAATACTCCATTTCGTTCTTTATGGACTCGAAATCATAAAGAGTATTTGAATACTCAATAAATGTATTATTAAGATTATCTTCCAACCCGATGTTGGCAAGATTGGACATTCCCTTGCCTATTGCTCTTCTGATTCTCTGTTCAAAATTCTGCGGATTGTCATTTACCGAACTGATAATATCTTTAAGTGAAATTTCAACAATGTTTAAATTGTTCTCTTTAATGTAAAGTGCAAGTCTGATCATTTCATCAGCGCCCTTTTCACCCCAAATTCCAAGCTCAAGCAATATTTTTTTCATTTTCTCTTCAAGGCTGATTACATTTATTTCATTTTTAGTATTTAACTCGCAAAACACTTGACCTAAATAATTGAATTTATTGCGATAATTTAAAAGTTCTTGTAGATTGTTGATTACATGTTTAACTTCAATGCGATTAATAGGTTTGTTAATGAAGAATTTCACGCCGGCACTATAGGCTTTCGCAATCATCTCTTTATTATTCACTTGAGACAACATGATAAATTCGATATTCTCATTTTTTTCTTTCACTTTTTTCACAAAATTAATCCCATCCAATTTAGGCATAAGCAAGTCGATAATCATGATATCGACATCGAAATATTGATATTCCTCCAAACTTAAAACTGGATCCTGACTAAAATTGACAACATTACCCAATTTCTCTTCTTCGATTATTTGTGATAATCTTCTGCAGATATTTTTATCATCATCTAAAATATAAATCTTCATCCACGTACCTCCAACTTCTCTTTAGGTAATATAATTGTAAATTCAGTCCTTTTATACTTTTCTGATTGTACCTTTATTTCTCCATTATAAATATTTTCGACTAGCTCACTAACTATATAAAGCCCCAACCCTCTATTGGAGTCGCCACTTTCTTCATTAAATTTTGTTGAGTATCCCGGTATGAATATTTCACCAATATCTTCTTTATCGATACCTGGTCCATTATCGATTATCTTATAAATGTAATGGTTTTCTGCGTTGACTTCATACATCGTTATCGCTTTTTCTAATTGTTTGCTTTCTTTAAGAGCATCAATTCCATTCATTAATATATTTCTAATGATCGATAAAAAATAATAACTCTCTTTAATAATATAATTACTATTAAGATGTAATTTTAAATTTATATCTTGAGCAATAGACATTTTATTCAAATTGTTAAACAACATATTCATTAAATCGTAAATATGGATTTCATTGATGGTTTTATCCTTATCTGTAATTTCTTTTATACCGTTATATATATTTATATAATTTTTTTTAATTTCATGAATATCTGTAGCGATATCCAATGTGTTGCTTTTTATAAATTTACGCTCAAGTTTGTCAGCATCCTCATATAAATCATAAGCTTTAAACATTACATTTTCAATCTGTTCCATATTCCTATTGATAAAATACAGTTCAGATTCCAAATCGGAAATGCGTATCAATAATTTTTGATACCTCTGATTATGTTCCGATTTCAAAAGAAACATTCTATATGATTGAATTATCAATACAATCAGTATTGCAATTATTGTTCTAAATAGAGCTACATAAAAAAGTATATAAATTTTATCCGAAAATTCCGCGATATTGCTAATACCAATTCTTAAAATCACTTCGACAATATTGGCTAACAAATCACCTGAAAATACAACTAAAAGCCACGTGGTGATATTATAATCTTTTTTATTATAAAGAAAGAAATAATAAATTAGTCCATAAGCGATATCAAAGAAAAATATTTGATAATCCGCTGCTATAGATGGTAATATCCCTCCAAATTCGCTAAAACCAATTACCGCCCTAAAAAAAATACCTGAAAATCCAATGTACAATGCTCCTACCACTGGATTCAATTTTCTGTTAAAAAAATAAATCACCGGTAGCAATAGCACTGCAAAGGAAATTCTAAAATTATTTGAAAATATATCAATATATATTTGAGTTGCAAAGGCATCGATCAAAGCGATTATTATATACGGTTTAGCCTTATGTAATTTGTAATTCAAACTATCACATCCTATTTGGCAGTATTGAATTTATATACTGCCCCAACTACAATGATACCACTTATAATATTTAATAAATCTATCGATTCGTGAAGAATTACAATAGACAATATAATTGCGAAAACCGGAACTAAATTGATATAAATATTCGTTCTTTCTGGTCCGATTTCCTTAATGGAATATTGTTGTATCATATAACCAAATACGGTCGGGAATATACCCATATATAAAATACTTATAATAATATTTAAATCATAATCAAAAAACATGCTTATCTGCGAGTAATTAGCAAAAGGAATCAATAATATTGCAGTAATGTTGAATACCACCGTTGTCAAAATAAGCGGGTTGTAATTCACAATGAATTTCTTTACCAAGATAGAATAACTCGCCCAAAAGAAAACAGCTAGAGCCATAAACAAGTCTCCCGGATTTACTCCGCCATTAAAAACCGAAGATAAATCCCAATTGACGACAATCATCGAAACACTAAAAAAGGCAATGATTATATATGCAAATTTATTTAATTTAGGTTTAGTGTGCAAAAATACAATTGACAACATGTACGTGAAAAACGGGTTTGTAGCTGCAATTAGCGATGAGTTGATAGCTGTTGTATATTTCAGTGCTGTATAGAAAAAATAATGATAGGCTATCATTCCAATTACCGCTAATATTATAGATTCTTTAATTAATTGACGATTAAAGTCTATTGTAGTTTTTTTGATTAGCAAGTAAACATCCAAGACTACACTCGCAATCAAAAACCTTAAAAACGTTATGGTTATAGGGTTAATGACATTAGCTGTATATTTTCCTGCAATAAAAGCTCCAGCCCAAAAAATAACAGCAAATATCATAATATATTTTTTGCTTTTCATCTATATTTTATCCAACGCATCATTTATGTCATCTATCAAATCTTTTGCATTCTCAATGCCGATGGATAATCTTATCATTTTTTCCGACAATCCAAAGTCTTCCAGCTCATTTTTATCATACCCTAAATGAGTCATTTCCGATGGTATCTCAACCAAACTCTCAATGTCTCCTAAACTGACAGCGATTTTAAATAATTTTAAACTTTCAATAAATCTTATGGCATCTTGTTTTGTACCGTCGATTTCTAAAGTTATGATTGCCCCAGTTCCTTTCATTTGCTTCTCCACAATATCGTTATATGGAAAGTTTTCAAGTCCAGGGTAAACAACATTTTTCACTTTTTTATGCTTAGATAAAAACTCCGCAATTTGTCTGGCATTTGATTCATGTGCTTTCATTCTTACATGGAGAGTCTTCAACCCTCTTAATAACAACCATGCATTAAAAGGACTCAATACTCCTCCGAGTTCAGTCATATATGAAAATTTTAGTCCATGTATATAATCAACATCTTTCGATACTACAACACCAGCTACCACATCTCCATGTCCTGAGATATATTTTGTAGCACTGTGAAGGACGATATCAGCACCCAGTTCAAGAGGATTTTGAAAATACGGTGATAAAAATGTGTTATCTACAACAATTTTTATATTCTTTTCACCAATTAATTCTTTAACCTTTTGTATATCGATCAATTCCAAGTTCGGATTTGCAGGCGTCTCAAAGTATATGACTTTAACGTCCTTTGTTATATTTTTTTTAAGTTCATCCGAATCTGTCAAATTTATAAATATCGATTCTATTCCATATTTCTTTAATACTGTTTTTGCAAAAGTATGGGTTGATCCATATAATGTTCTATGGAAAACAACCTTGTCATTCGGTTCTAATAACGATAAAAGAGTACTTGAAATAGCGGCCATTCCCGATGCAAAAGCTACAGATGCGTTCCCCTTCTCTATAACAGCCATTTTTTCTTCAAATAATCTGATTGTCGGGTTGTTGCCCCTTGTATATACATAATCATCTGTTTCAAAGTTGAATGCTTTTTTAACCTGATCTACATTATTAAAATAAAAAGTCGATGTTTGGGCAATCGGTGGTGTTAGTGCCCTATCATTCTCGTCATCTCTTGTATTATGAGATAATAATGTCTCTATTTTATATAAATTATCTTTGTCCATATTTATTCAGATAGAAATCTCTCATAGCATTTATATCATTTTCTTCTAATTCAACTGCCCCACCAATCAGTTGTGCAAATAAATTCGACTGCGCCGCTTTTTCTACAATTTGTGCAACTTTCAATGCTTCCTTTAAAGTTCCTGCTGCAGCTAAAAGACCGTGATTAGCAAGTAATACTGCATTTCTATCCTCGAGTTTCTTGACAGCTTCATTTCCCAATTCAACTGTTCCCGGCAAAAAATAATCTGTTACTCTTACATTGCCACCGACAATTTGAGCTGAATCTTCAGCACTTGCAGGTATTTCTTTTCTCGCTATTGCATAACTGGTAGAATACGTACTATGTGTATGCACTATTGCATTGACGTCTTTTCTTGCTTTGTATATCGCCAAATGAAGAGGAAGTTCAATTGAAGGTTTTAGCTTACCATCAATAATATTACCTTCTAGATCTACAATTACGATATCTTCAGGTCTTGTTTTATCATAATCGACACCACTTGGAGTAATCGCCACCAAGTCCGTATCTTGCACTCTTGTAGAAATGTTGCCCCAAGTTCCTACCACTAAAGCTGATTCTTTCATTATCAATCCATATTTTACAATTTCATCACTAGCTTGCCTTGCATTTATATGCATTTCCTCACCTCTTATAATTTTATTATTGAATCGTTGCACTTGCAATTATTTTGATTTAAATTTTCATTACTAAAGATATCGATAAATAGCTCAGTAAGTTTTTCTTTATTCATATTCATAGACGATTCGATATCATGCAATGTTATTTCACTTTTAAATCCTGTACACCAATTTGTTATTATCCCGATTGTAGCGTAACACATCCCTAATTCTTTAGCCAGAACAACTTCCGGAACACTGGTCATTCCAACTACATCTGCAAAATTCTTGTACATATTGATCTCTGCTTTTGTTTCAAATCTTGGTCCTTCAGTGGTTAAATATATTGCAGTGCCTTTAATATCAACCTTGCTTTCTTCAGCTCTTTTTAGAAAAAGATTTGAAAGATTCGAGCAATAAGGGTCAGACATATCTACATGCTTGACGCCAGTTTCTCCTTCGTAATAAGTCATTACTCTACTTTTAGTAAAATCTATGAAATCATTTACCAATACAATATCGCCTGGTATGAATTTCTTATTCATAGACCCGACAGCAGCAGTTGCGTAGATGTATTTTACACCTAATAAACTAAGCGCCATAATATTCGCCCTATAATTGACATTATGAGGCGGTTTTGAATGATCTTTTCCATGACGAGATAAAAAATAGACTTTTTCACCATTGTCAAATTCAATGAAATCCAAATCAACATCTCCATACTCGGTTTCAATATTCAAATTTTGAATTGATACATTTAATTGATAAACGCCAGTGCCTCCAATTATCGCATACATAGTTCTACTCCTTAATTTTCATTATATTATCATTGAATGGCGGATAGATTATTCCTTTATCCGTAATTATACCTGTGATGTTTTCATGAGGTGTAACATCAAACGCCGGATTATACACATTCATTTCAAGTGGAGCAATTTGAGCATCTCTCACTTTGAGAACTTCCAAGGCACTTCTTTCTTCAATTTCAATCTCGTCGCCTGTCTTGATATCAAAATCGATAGTTGTTACAGGTGCCACAATATAAAAAGGAACATCATACACTTTCGCCAATGCCGACAACATAAACGTACCTATTTTATTTGCTGTGTCTCCATTAGTTGCAATTCTATCGGCACCGACCAGTATAACATCGATTTTTTTATCTCTTATTAAAGTTGCAGCTACATTATCCGCAATCAAAGTACTAGGAATGCCTTCTTTAACCAGTTCCCATGCAGTCAATCTAGCGCCTTGCAATCTCGGCCTAGTTTCATCCGCATAGACGAAGATATTTTTCCCGGTATAATGAGCTTCTCTTATTACGCCAAGTGCAGTACCATAGGCGACAGTCGCCAAGGCGCCGGTATTGCAATGAGTTAAAATAGTTGAATTTTCTTCTATTATTTCATTTCCGATTTGCGCCATTTTCTTATTTGTTTTTATATCTTCTACATATATTTTATCAGCTTCCGCCTTCAACTTATGATAGTTGATTTCTTTATCAACTTCCATTACTTCTAGCATTCTATTTACGGCCCAAAAAAGATTTACTGCAGTAGGTCTCGATTGCCTGATAAATTCACAACGTTTGTAAAATTCATCTTCTAAAGGCTTATCGATAGCTGATAAAGCGACGCCATAAGCAGCTACACTACCAATTGCAGGTGCTCCTCTAACTACCATTTCTCTAATCGCATACTCTACATCTTTGTAATCCTTACAGATAAAATTTTCTTCTTTGTCTGGTAGTTTTCTTTGATCTATTAATATCAATTGATCATCCTTAAACTCGATGGATTTAAATTTCATCGTTTCCTCCAGTCATCATTTCACTATACTTCTCGACATTCTTATAAATCTCTTCAATTTCCAACGTCTTGAATTTTCTATCCTGATATAATATTTTACCATTTACTATAACGGTATCTACATCAGAGCTATTAGCTGAGTATACCAATGATGAAATCAAATTGTGATGTGGGTATGAATGAGGTTTTTTGATATCGATCAGTATGATATCAGCTTTTTTGCCCACTTCAAGAGTTCCCACTTCATCATCTATTCGCAGCGCTTTTGCACCATTGACAGTAGCCATTTTCAACACTTCAAACGCCGGTAATACAGTTGTATCATTTGATATTGTTTTGTTGATCAACGCCGCCAAATGCATCTCTTCAAACATATCTTGATTATTGTTGCTTGAAGGTCCATCTGTTCCCAGTGCGACATTTATTCCTTTTTTAAGCATTTCGTTGACTGGTGCAAATCCATTTGCAAGTTTTAAATTACTGGATGGATTATTGATGACATTTACTTTTTTCGAAGCTAAAATTTCAATATCCTCTTCACTTACATTTACACAATGCGCAGCAATGGTTGGATAATCAAACAATCCTAAATCGTCGACGTATTTAATTGGCGACTTGCCGTGCTTTTCAATAGAGTCTTCAATTTCCTTTGTACTTTCGGATAGATGTATATGAATATTTGTATCGATTTTATCTGCCTCTTTACATATTTTCTTTAGATAATCGCCAGAACACGTGTAAGGAGCATGTGGCCCTAAATCAACCCGAATTCTTCCATCGCTCGATTTGTTATATTTATGATAAATATCTAAAGCATTTTCTAATTTTTCATCTCCATCTTCGCCTGAAATAAGTCCTCTTGATAGATCTGCTCTAATACCCGTTTGATCAACCGCCTTGACAGTTTCTTCTGTGAAAAAATACATATCGCAAAACGTAGTAGTACCCGACGCTATCATCTCTGCAATGCTTAACATAGAACCCCAGTAAACACTTTCTGCATTAAGGTTTGCTTCTGCCGGCCATATTTTTTCAGTCAGCCATGGCCAAAACGGAAGATCATCTGCGTAATTTCTAAGAAGCGACATGGCAATATGAGTATGTGCATTGACAATACCAGGCATAGCAATAAAATGTGAACCATCTATTATTTGATCAGCTTCAGCTTCAAATTCACCTAGCTGAATAATACTATCACCATCAATAAGTATATTTCCTTTTACAATTTCTTCTTTAACCATAGTTAAAATATTTGTGTTTTTAATTAAAATTTTCATTTTTCAACCTCTTTCAAAATACAAGAAAGGCTCACAAGCCTTTCTATCAATTTATAATACTTTATGCTAATGTCATTATATAAAAAAAGAGAGTCAGCAACAACTCTCTTTATTCATATTGTTTAATTATTTGATTGATGATCTCTTCTAATTCATCCATAGAATTTTTAAGTTCATCATATCGTCTTAATAATTCATTTAAAACTTCACTATCTTCAGTATATTCTATTTCCTCTTCTATAATCACATCAAATACTCTTTTAAGTGCATCATCTAAATTCTCTTCCATAACGATTTTATCGTTATACGCCACTATAACTCTTTTCATCTCAGGAATCGCATTCTTATTGTCCGCCTGAATATATATAGGTTCGATATAAAGAAGCGTATCTTCGATAGGAACGACGATGACATTCCCTCTTAAAACACTTGAGCCTTCTTGACCCCAAAGAGTAAATTGTGGTGAAATGGTGGAATCTTGATCTATCCTCGATTCTATCATCATCGGTCCATCGATTGTCCTATCTTTTGTGAAACGATATATCAACATTTTTCCGTAATTTTCATAATCACTTCGACCTACAAGCAAGGACGTCATGTTTGGTTTTTCTTTAGGTGTAAATGGAAGTATTACAGAAAACTCGGCTTTTTCTTCGTCCGGCAATCTAAACATAACATAATTGGATTCGATTTTCTGTACATTATCCATAAACTTCTCATTGGAAACATCCCAAACATCTTCACCATTATAGAATACCATAGGATTTGAAACGTGGTATCTTCTATAAACTTCACCTTGTAGATTGAAATAATCCTGTGGATACTTAACATGCCCTTTTAATTCTTCCGGCATATCTTCTTTAGGTTTAAAAACTTCTTTATAAATTTTTGAATAAGTTTTTATTAAAGGATCATCTTCATCATAAACATATAGTTGCACATCGCCATTATAAGCATCGACTACAGCTTTAACTGAATTTCTAACGTAATTCACATCTCTCCTGTTAAATATATATGTCTGTGAATACGGATATTGACTCGTTACCGAATAGCCATCAACAATCCAATACAGTTTACCATTAGATTCATTTAAAGTAATATATGGATTATTGTCAAATACGATAAATGGTGCTAATTTCTGAACTCTCTCTCTAATATTCCTGTTGATGATAATTCTACTATCAGATGTTATATTTGTAGAAACCAACATCTTCAAACTATTCTCTCTAATAGAAAATAGTGCTCTGTTCAAAGGCCCTAAAGTTATGCCTGCATTGCCTGAATAAATTATCTCTTTATTATCTGATCCACTAGGATAATCGAATTCTTTTTCTTTTGTGTTTACAACGATATATTCATTGGTCAACTCTCCAAAGTAGATTTCAGGCTTTTCTATTTTCAATTCAGTTTCAGTAATAGGAGGAATATTTTTGAAAATCAACTCAGGTTGTCCTTCTTTAGTCACTTTATTAACTGGAGCCATTACTACTCCATAACCATGTGTGTATTTCAAATGCATATTTAGCCATGTTTGTGCTGAGTCTATCAATTTTTCAGGATTCAGCTCTCTTGCTGAAACAAAAACCTGAGTATATTCACCATTGATATGATATCTATCTATATCTACATCATAAAAATCATAGTACAGACGAATAACTTGTATCTGATTAAATGTCTGTTTAAGAGGTCTTGCATCATTGATTCTAATATTACCGATAGTCTCGGTATTGTTTTTTATATCTTCATAAGTTAGATTGCGACTTACATCGAAGTCTATGGTTTCAACATCATGAATACCAAACCCATACTGCGTATGATTAATATTGTATTCAAGAAATTCCCTCTCCTTCGATATTTCATCAGGTTCAACAACAAGTTGCTGTACTACAAAGGCAACTCCTGTCATAACGACAAACACTAAAATAATCAAGCTCGGTATAATTACAATTATTTTCCGCTTGTTGTTTAAAACACTATATGCAAATAAAGGTGCTCCTATTAAAGAAACAATCATTATTATGCGATAGGCAAGTAGTGTAATGTTTATATCTGTATAACTTGCACCATAGGCAACTCCTCTAGCTGAATACATTAAATAAAAACCTTTTAGGTAAAAATAATATGCAAATAACAAAAAGAACAAGAGTCCAAAAGCAGCAACTTTTCTTAGCCCATATTTAACAAGATCTTTTCTAAAAATCGAACTGATATTTGGTCTTTGAGAAATTTCATTATAATCGTATAGACTTCCCTCTTCAGGGGGATAGAACTTAGCCATGGCAATATAAAAAATTATTGTAATGACTATAAACAAACTTACAATAACAATAGAATTGATTAACAAGCTATTTAAAAACGGTAATGTAAAAACATAAAAGCTTATATCTTTTCCGAATATCGGGTCTAGTTGATTAAATGAAGTTTTATTTAAAAAGTGTAGTGTTTTATACCATAAACTTTGAGTGATAATAAGTGAAAAATAAAATGAAATAATTATCGGCAACCAAAATGTAAATTTTTTAATGCTTTTAGTCTGCATTTCAGTTAACAAGACTTTTCCTAGCAATAAATATTTTTTCATCAATCTTTTTAGATACTGATTCAATCCAACAAACAACAAAATCAATAAAGGAATAAATATTGCTATTTTAGTAAAAATTTTAACAGTAAAGATGCTTAAATAATCAATGTTTTTATACCATATATAATCGGTAATAAAATTAACTATTGTTCTCGAAAAAATTACAATAAGTAAAATACCAAGAAAAATAATTATTATTTTTTTATTAAGTCTCTCTCTTTTATCCATAGGATCACCTCACATTACACTAATACCCGATAAATATATTTATAACATAACTATATTAATGTTTTTGCTAATAAATTTTTGGATATAATAATAATATAGCTTATAAGGATGTGTTTATATGAAAAATATCCCAAATATCTTAACAATAATTAGAATTTTATTGGTTCCATTAGTCCCATTAGCTTATTTCAAGTACAGTCCATATTTTGCCTTGCTAATCTACATCATTGCAGGAATAACCGATATATTGGATGGCTACATAGCAAGAAAATATAATGCAATCTCAAAATTCGGCTCTGCGCTGGATCCCTTTGCAGATAAACTCATGCTGATTGTCGCTTTAATAACTTTGACAATAGATAAACAGATTCCGATCTTTATTGTAATTATCGTGTCATTAAAAGAATTGTTGCTGATTATTACAGGGCTTATTATCTATTTTAAACATGAACAGTTGATTATTTCATCAAATAAAATTGGTAAAGCATCCACTTTAATATTTTTTATCGCAATTGTAGAGACCGTCTTGTTAGATATTGAAACAATAAATATTTCTCTTTTTATGATTGCCTTTGTTGTTACATTCATTTCACTAATAGCCTATATACATGATTACATGACAAAAAAAAGAAAATTAAAATAACTACAAAAACTTAAAAAAAGACCGGAAATCTCGGTCTTTTTAAAATGCAATAAAACATAACTGCTAACATTCAATTTAAACAATATAAGTTTTAAACTCCATATCGACTAAACTACTATCGATCTTATACCTCTTGGTATCTCTATATTTAAAGTAATTTACCGCTACCTGAGGAAATAAAGCATATGACAATACATCTTCATCTTGTTCAATATACTGAGGGATTTCTTTTTTTAATGCTTCCATTTGAGGTAGAATCAAATCTGCAGGTCTACAAGTTATTACCTCATTTGTGCCGATTATTTTTTTAACGATTTCATCTTTAATTTGCACAGTTGGTCTGCCATACATTCCCTTTACATAAGATTTCACTTCATTAGGAATGATTTTATAGCGCTCACCGCTAATAATATTGAATACTGCCTGCGTTCCAATAATCTGGCTTGTAGGCGTAACCAACGGCGGGTATCCTAAATCTTCTCTAACTCTTGGAATCTCCTTCAATACATCTTCAAGCTTATTCAAAGAATTTTGAGCTGTTAATTGCGATACTAGATTTGATAACATTCCACCTGGTACTTGGTATAATAGAGTTTGAATATCTACGCCCAATACTTTTGTATTCATAAGGCCATTTTGTAAATACTTTTCCCTAAGCGGTGCAAAATATTCAGAAACTGAATTCAACTCTTTCATATCTATCTTTGTATCAAATTCCGTCCCTTGAAGCGCGGCCACAATTGGTTCTGTCGGTGGCTGACTCGTTCCTAGAGCGAAAGGTGAAATCGCAGTATCTATAATGTCTGCACCAGCTTCAATCGCTTTCAAATATGTCATACTCGCCAAACCGCTTGTTGCATGAGAATGAATCTGCAGAGGCACATTTACTTCGCTTTTAATTTTTTTAACCAACTCATATGCCACATATGGAGTCAATAGTCCCGACATATCTTTTATAGCGATAGAATCAGCACCCATTGATTCAAATTCTTTTGCGAGTTTGACAAAAGCATCAGTAGTATGCACTGGACTTATAGTGTATGCTATTGCCGCCTGTGCATGAGCTCCTTCTTTTTTTGTAGTTTCTAGAGCAACTCTTATATTTCTAGGATCGTTTAGAGCATCGAATATCCTAATGATATCAATACCGTTTGCTATTGCTTTTTTAACAAATTCAGTTACTACATCATCTGGATAATGTTTGTATCCTAGAATATTCTGACCTCTAAGCAGCATCTGTAATTTAGTGTTTTTTACATGTTTTCTAATAGTTCTCAATCTATCCCAAGGGTCTTCATTTAAATATCTTAAACACGAATCAAATGTTGCTCCACCCCACATCTCAAGGGAATGATAACCTACTTTGTCCAATTGTTTTAATATTGGAATCATTTCATCTGTCGCAAGTCTTGTAGCAATTAGAGATTGATGTGCATCTCTAAGTATAGTTTCCGTGATTTTGATCTCAGGCATAAATATCCTCCTATATTTCAATAAAATATCATTGTATTTATAAGCACTATTCTCTTATAATAGAATTGTATCAAGTAAAATTATCTATGTACAGGTTGCCAATAAAGCATTATAATGGTATTGCTTTATAAATTAATTTCTTTTTGAAATTAACTTTAATTATTAAACTTTATCTATTAAATGGAGGATTTTATGGATTCTACTGATATAAAAATCTTAAAAATATTACAAAAAAACGCAAGAATTCCAATGAAAAATTTAGGCGAAATTGTAAAGCTCACATCTCCAGCTGTTACAGAAAGAGTTAGGAAACTAGAAGAAAATGGTGTGATAAAAAGTTATACAACTATTATAGATCCAAGTAAAATCAATAAAAATATTCAAGCTTTTATAACTTTAACTATCAATTCTGTTAATTATAGTAATTTTTCTGAATATGCTCCAACTAATTCCAACATTACAGAGTGCCATCATATTACAGGTGGAGGTTGCATGATAATTAAAGTCATGGTTGCAAATATGGAAGATTTGGAAATATTGATTCATGACCTGAAAAGATTTGGAAATACTCAAACAAGTCTGATACTATCTACACCTTTTATGTATAATGTAATTCTTTAAATCAAAAACGCCTTCATCACAATTGATGAGGGCGTTTTTTATGGATCTATAAAAATAAATGCAGCTTAGAAATTTACTCTCTAAACTGCACATATATAATCTTAATTTTCAAATCTATTTCTTTGCATTGAATAATTCTTCGTCAAATCCACCTTCAGATTTTGCAATAAGCACTGAACAAACAGCATCTCCTGTAATATTGACTGCTGTTCTTGTCATATCCAAGATTCTGTCGACACCCATGATAATTGCGATTCCTTCTACTGGAATACCAACTTGAACAAGTACCATAGAAAGCATTATCAGACCAACACCCGGTACACCAGCTGTTCCTATTGACGCTAATGTAGCAGTTAAAATAACTGTAAGGAAATTAACGAGTGTTAATTCCATGCCGTATGCTTGCGCCAAGAATACTGTAGCAACACCTTGCATGATTGCAGTACCATCCATGTTGATAGTTGCACCCAATGGTAATGTGAATGATCCGATATTCTTATCTACACCTAAACGCTCTTCAGCTGTTTCAAGAGTAACCGGCAATGTTGAAGATGAACTAGCTGTTGAAAAAGCAACTAGCATAGCCGGTGAGAAATTTCTGAAAAATTTAAACGGATGAAGTTTACCAATTGTAACGAGCATCCCTTGATAAGTTATAATTGCATGAATAAATAAAGCTAAAAATACTGTAAACATATATGCCGCCAAAGGTTTCATTGCAGAATATCCTAAAGATGCAAAAGTCTTTGCAATTAAGGCAAATACACCATATGGTGCAATGGCCATAATCATCATAACTAGTTTTAAGATTACTTCGTTAACTGCTTCTAATCCTTCTCTAACCTTTATAGCCTTTTCGCCTAATGCAGTAATTGCTGTACCGAATAATAATGCAAATGCAATTACTTGTAGCATTGCTCCATTAGTTAATGCAGCAAATGGATTGGTTGGAATCATGTTGGCAATAACATCTATTAATGCTGGAGCTTCTTTTGCAACATATGCTGCATCAGATGGTAGATTAAAACCAACGCCAGGTTTAATAACAGTTGCCAATGTAATTGCAATAGTGATTGCAACTGCAGTTGTCAACAGATAAAATAATACAGTTTTCGTACCGATTCTTCCCAATTTCTTAATATCTCCAATAGAAGCTGCACCTACTGTGATTGAAACAAGAACGAGTGGAACAACCATCATCTTTATAGAATTGACAAATATTTTACCAACCAACGCTAAAATACCACCAATAATATAATCTGCTACAAAAGCATTTCCGCTAAGCGGATATAAAACTACAAGTCCAAAAATCAGACCTAGTACGAGTGCAACTAAAATTTTAGTTGTCAAACCCCAATTTTTCATAAATCTTTCCTCCTATATAAATTATAATTACAAAAATATAATATCTCTATCACTACGATTTTCTACAAATAACTACAAAAAAAAACACTCTCGAAAGAGTGCTTAAAACAATACTTTAATTATTTAGTAGTTTTACTATAGGGGGGGATTAAAGATTAATGAAAAATCATTCCTCTTTATATGAGATATATTACAGCATAGCTTGAGTTTTGTAAAATTGAAATTTTCGAATATTTAGTTCATTTTTTTCGATAATTAAATTATAATGAATTTGGAGGTGTTTAAACTTGGAAATAAGAAATTTTATAACATTTATGAAAATAGTCGAGTTGGGTAGTTTTACAAAAGCCAGTAGTAATTTAGGCTATGCGCAATCAACTATAACTTCTCATATTCAACAGATTGAAGACTATTTAGAAGCCCCGGTTTTTGAAAGACTTGGTCATAAAATTGTCTTGACTCAAATTGGAAATGAGTTGCTTGCTGAAGTAGAAGTATTATTACAAAGTTACGAAAAAATTGAACAACTTAATAAAGCATCCTCTAAAAATCATCCTACAATAAGAATAGGAGTTGAAGAAACAATTGCACTTTATAAATTGAAAAATTTATTTAAAGACTATAAGTCGATATACCCTAATAATGATATTATCCTTATAAACGATACCTACAACGATTTGAAAATAAGGCTTCGCGATGGCGGTGTTGATATTATCTTCATCATCGATAAAGAAATCAAAGAGAAAGATTTTTGCACTAAAATAATTTCAAAGGAAGAAATGGGTTTTGTGTGTTCTCCTGATTATGAACAAAAAAGGCAAGAAAACATCTTTAGATATCCCAAAATCATACTAACAAAAAAAGGTGGCACTTATCGCGAAATTTTCGAAAAATATCTTAAAGAAAAAAATATCATTCACGAAACAGTTCTAGAAGCATGGAGCGTAGAAATAGTAAAGCAAAGCTTAGTACTTGGAATGGGCATATCCATTTTACCCAAAATTTCTGTTCTTAATGAATTGAGAGATGGTTCTTTAGTATATGAAAACGCTAAAATCGATAAAAAGAATACAATCTATTCTCAACTTATTTATCATAAAAATAAAATAGTTACCAAGGAACTTCAAGAACTAATAAAATTAGTAGAAGACTTGCAACAAAGAACACTCATCAAATAAAAAAATGAGTGTTCTTTCTTTAATTCAAAATATCAAATTCATTTCTCAATAGCTCGATTTCATAATTATCTAGAATCATCTCTAAAATATTTTCGTAAACTTTCTTTAATTCATTAACATTTTCATTTATTTGTACAATGTTTATTGTAAACAAATTCATTGGATAATCTTCATGCTGAATAATAATTGATACATTAAATCTCTTTTTCAATTTTTCCTTTATACTCTTTTCAACTTTTCTACGATCTTTTAGCGAAAAGGCATCATTTAATTTAATTTCAAATAATATCTTCGATACAAACATCTCTAGCCCTTCCTACTTAAGCGTGATGAATAATCAATAATCACTCTCTGGTACTCTTCATTCATAAGTGGTGAATTAAGCATGAAATCAGCTGATGCAATATTTGTTGAAGTTGGTATATCATTTAATACCGCTATTCTAAGCAATGCTTTTACATCTGGATCGTGAGGCTGCGATTGAAGTGGATCCCAAAAGAATATTAGAATATCGATATTTCCTTCAACAATATGAGAACCGATTTGTATATCTCCACCTAATGGTCCACTAAGAAATCCATGCACTTCTAATTTCGTGTTTTCAGAAATTAATTTTGATGTAGTTCCAGTTCCAAAAAATTCATGTTTGCTCAATTCATCTTCATTTGCTTTTACCCAATTCAACAAATCCTGCTTGCGGTTATCATGTGCAATAAGTGCAATTTTCTTTTTTTTATTCATCAATGTCTTATTCATTCAATCTCCTCCGAAAAATAATTTTATTCTACTAGGTAATATTATAATGTATACTAGAATTATTTAAAAGATACCTTCATAAAATAGTTTTAATAAGGGAATGTTGAATATGTGCACTATCTTTTTTGCAATAAATGAACACGAAAAATATCCTCTCATCATCCTAGGCAATCGTGACGAGTCCTATAGTAGACCTTCTATGGGTATTCATGTTTGGAATGATAAGAATATCATAGCTGGTAAAGATTTAAAAGATGGCGGTATTTGGATGGGTATGAACAAAGAAGGAAAAATAGGATTTCTAACAAATTTCAGAAATATAAACTTGATTGATTCAAATAAAAAAAGCCGCGGTCATTTATTAAATAAATTTCTTACAGCTGGTAATGAAATTCACGATTTTGCGCTTTATCTGCATAAAGATAAAGATTCATTCAATCCCTTTAATATTATCTATGGTGATCTAAAAAATCTATTCTATTATTCAAATATCCTTGATGAAAACATTGAAATCAATGATGGAATACATGGTCTTAGCAATGCATTCTTGGATACTGATTGGAACAAAGTTACTAACGGAAAGAAAAAACTTAAGGATTTATTATCTAGCAACAAAATAACCGAATCCAATCTTTTTGAAATACTAGATGATACAACAAAATCATGGAGCAATCTACCTACTGATACAGGTATGTCAAAAAAAGAAGAACACCATTTATCATCTACATTTATTACGGGAAATCATTATGGAACTGTATTTCAGACTGTGATATTAGTAGATATAAACAACAATATTACTATTCATGAAAAATACCTCGCAGATAATTGTTGGAATAGTAAAAAATTATGTTTCACCATATAAAGATAAAACGCTAAATCATAATCAACTTTAAATAAAATATTAAAATATCATCTTCAATTATAGAAAAAATCCAGCAATCAGCTGGACCATTAGTTTGTTTGAACTTTCAATGAGGTAAAAACCATTTCTCCGTATATTCATCTCGATGAATTGCAGATAACTTCAAGGACCTGTTCCGATACCAACTATCCTCCATCCAGCCTTCTCAGTTTCTTTTTCCAGTACTAAAAAGAACCGGGCATAACCATCATCCATAAACATATTTGTCTTAAAATCTACTTCTACATCAACTACATATTCTATTAGACCTTCTTTGTTTTCAATGGTGGTAAACTCTTCTAGATTAATTAGCTTTATACTATTAATATTATCACTTTCAAACGATTTATTATAAATAGCTTCATTACTCATATTACGAGTTAGTTCGTAACTCAAGGATTTTCTAGTAAAACAACTTCTAGCGAGTCTATCATCATCTTCATCAAGTGCAGTATAATACTTTTTAATAATCTCTTCAGGAGTCAATTCAGATAACATAATTTCAGTTTCATCTTCATAATCAATAAACTCATCTATCCATTCATTCCAACTCTTATCAGTAATATCTTCTATTGTTTTTCTATCAAGGGAACAAGCAAACGAATCATGTCTTCCTGCATCAATATAAGCACCTACAATCTCTCCATCATATCTAACAATTATTCCTCTTGCATTTATTCTAGGCCTAAAATTCTCTGGTAATGGTTCTCTCAGTCTATATGTTTCAATATCAACTTTCTTATTTAGATATTCTGTAAAATCCATATCAACAGCTTTTGAAAGCTCGTTATTATAAGCCCAATATATCTTTGTAGGATATTCTCCTGCGTTATGTTTTAGATTATCAGGAAGTGATATCTTCATATCGCTGATTTTATAATCAGCTGTCCATGAGTACATATCAAATAATTTCATAACATCATCTTCTATAAATGCATCATATTTAGAGTATGCTTCTAAATCACCTAAATATCTAAAGAAATCATAATCTGTTTCATACATTATATTATCCACTTCCAAGTATCCCTTGTAATCAAGAGCATCGTATGAAAATATAATTTCTTGTACATAACCAGTTTTATTTTCAAGGATTAGATTATGACTCCATCTATAATGTTCAATATTTTCTGCAATATCGGCATCTAAATTTTCATCTATCATAGATACAATATCATCTATAATATTCTTTTCTACTATTGTTATCTTATTTGTATTTTCTCGATTTGTTGTGAAAGTTACTTTTATAACGTCTCCAAATCTACTGTATTCTTCATTATTCAAATTATTACAACCTATAAAAATTGATGAAAAAATAAAAATTAAAATAAATATACATATATGTTTTTTCACTACATCCCATCCTCGTATAATATATTTAGAGAACTAATTCGTTTCAATAATTTTATTTTCAATGCCTTTATGCTGCAACTATTCAACATCAATCATTATCATATTTTGAGATAATTCTAATCTTTCTTTTAAATCATCTGTTAATACTAGGGTGATACTTCCATTCAAATTTTTAATTTTAAAAACCATTGCAGTATTGATAGTCCCATCCAAACCACTTTCTTCGATATTATATTTATCATAATCTACTATATCTAGATGACCCTGGTAATCAATGATTCTAGAACTTAAAAAGATCTCTTTATTATCTATGATTGGAAACATTGGTATACTTTCCATTAATATTATTTGAAAATCTTCTGATTTTATTGTTAAATCATCAGTAATATCATATTTTTTTAATTTCCCATCTTCATAATAAGATATTATTAGATAATACTTCCATTCCTCAGAAGCGATTTTTCTCTTTTCATTATCAGTTATACTGTTTAAATAGTTATCTATAAATGTCCTATAATATTTTTTTTCAGAAACTAAATAATCATTTTTTATATTAAGATTATGAATCTCATTTTCTTGAGCCCGGGATTTGTTTTCTAATTCAGCAACGAGATTATTTGCATCATTCAATAATTCAGTAAGTGTTATTTCTTTTGCAATCTTGGCATCAAGAGTTTCGATATCCATTTCTAATTCACTGACTTCTTGATTATGAAAATAACTTTGCATTAAAACAATCGATGCGAAAGTAATTATGGCCATTATTAATAAGAATAAATATTTTCTTTTCATTCAATACACCTTTCTTTTCAGTAAATGTTAACAGTGCTTTCGCACCGTTGAATGCTCTCCAACACCAAATATCATAATCAACATTTTTTTAATTTCACTGAGTATATTGGTAAATAGCAAAGTTTCTCATCTATCCTTTTGCTTTCAAATAAAGTTATTTCATCAACTAGTATTTCAAAGTTTGCAATTTCTTTTTTAATGATCTCATCGGATTTTCTCAATATAGTTAAATGTGGTATCACATTTTGTTTATCATCAAAGTACTTCGCCAGTTTCTCAAATTCTTTCGATCTTTTTTTAGAGCCGATCCATATGACATTTCCTTTTCTCTTCTCGAATGTATCGATGATATCAAGATCAATCGAAAATGGATTCATCTTCTTCGCATTGACTTTCAACAAATCCATATAGCTATTGATATCTTCATCCTTGACTTCCCCGACAAACTTCAACGTTAAATGATAATTATCAGGATTAGCCAATCGCCCCTTGATATTTTGCAATTCCAACTCCGCCATAACTTTTATAATTGGTATCAATTCATCTTTTATTTTCACGCCATAGAATATTTTCATATAATGCACCTCAAAATTACAAATATATTGCTTATGAAAATCATATCATATTAAAAGATAAAAATTATAATTCTTTTTAATAAAGAACCTAATCATATTTAATATAAAAATACCCTATCTAAATCAAAGATTATAGACAGGGTTCGTTAGCAGTTACTAAATATATAATGAAAAGTCATGCAATATAATAAAACAGAAGAAAATCATTGTATAACGAACAAACGTTTGTTATACTTTTTTTATGGAAAACAAATTATATTCACCTAAAGATGCAACAAGATTATTAGGAATTCATATTCGTACTTTACAAAAATAGGACAGCGAAGGAAAGATAAAGGTTATAAGAACCCCATTCAAGCAGAAGAAAAGTCCCAGAGTCTGAAATTTTAAGGTTGCAAGGAATATCTGGATCTCATCAAGAAGTTAAAAGCATCGCTGTTTATGCCAGAGTATCGTCTCATGATCAGAAAAAACACGGCGATTTAGATAGGCAAATAGGCAATATTGTTGACAGTCTCGAAGGGCAAGACCATTCTTTCGTTGTCATAACAGATGTGAGTTCTGGGTTAAATGATAAAAGAAAAGGCTTGATGAAACTAATGACGATGGCCGAATTTTTAAATCACATGGCGTTGAAATAAAAATTGTCAATGACAAGCAAAACAAGAAGAACCCACAAGAATAACTGTAGATGTTTTGATGAGCATTATCGCAAGTTTTTCCGGAAAGCTTTATAGTTTAAGAAGCCACAGAAACGAAATTGTACAAGAAAAAGTTAAAGGAGTTTTGTCCGATGCAATGCACTTATCAGACGAAGATCAGCAATGAAAATACCCGTAGTAAAGTAACGGAGTATCTTGAAGATTATGCTAAACTATTCAATCATATTGAACGGAAGATGTATGTGGATATCGTTTTCAAAGGTCGCACCAAGACTGGAATGAAAAAGGAATACATGGCAAAGTACGGCATACTCGCAAGACAGTTCAATTCAATATACACTTCGATAGATGGGAAAGTAAAAGCTTTGAGAGAACTGAAGAAACTCGAAGTAGACGAGAAAAGGCTGAAGATAAGGAAGCTTGATGGAGCACTAAAGAAGCTCGAAGCCAGAAAGAAAAAGCTTTTTAAAAAATTAGAAAAGCTGAGGCAAGGTGACGATTCTTTCAGGGCGGTTGTTAGCGAGTACCAAAAGGTCAAATTCAGCATCCATCAAAAGAAAAGAAAAAGAGCGAATATCCAGGACAAACTCGACAAAGTAAAGACCGACCTTAGAGATAGAACAGCAAGGATGTGCTTTGGCTCGAAAAAACTCTTCAAATCGCAGTATCGCTTGAAAGAAAACGGCTTCAAGAGTCATGAAGATTGGAAACACTCATGGGAAGGCATAAGGAACAGTCAAGTGTTTTTCCTCGGCTCCAGTGATGAAATGTACGGGAATAGCAACTGCCAATACACTACTGAAAATTCCATATTAATCAGAGTAGTTCCTGCTCTGAAAGAAAAGTATAGGAATGCGGTAGAGCTCAAAGACGTTTTTTTTAAATACGGTCAGGAAAATATCGATGTTCTCAAAGAAGCATATATGGGAGAAACGAGTGGCGGGAAATCGCAGAGATATTTCAAAGGGAGCATGTCCCATCGCTTTATGCGGAAAGAGCATGGGTGGTATTTGTTCACTTCTGTAGACGTTACTCATGATGAAGCTTCTACCGATATAGAGAGTGGCGCTATAGGCGTGGATTTCAATGTCAACTTCGCAGCAATAATTCAGGTCGAGAGGTATGGGAATCCAATAAGAGTCTCGAAGATAAAATATGAAATGTATAGCAAAAAATCGGGACAGATAGATGCGATGATAAGCCAAATGGCAAACACCATCGCCAAGAAAGCGAAAAAATCAAACATGGATATTTGCATAGAGAATCTTGACTTCAAGACAGCCAAAACCTCAATGAAAGACAAGCCTAAGAAATATTCAAGAATGCTATCGGGCTTCCCCTACAGGAAATACATGGATGCTATGGAAAGAGCGTGTGTGAAAGAAGGAGTTAATCTAAGGAAAGTTAACCCTGCTTATACATCTGTTATAGGGCAGGTGAAATACATGAAGAGATACGGCTTTTCGAGCCACACCAGTGCTGCACTGGTGATAGCAAGGAGAGGCATGGGATATACGGAAAAATTCAAAGGAAAGGCGTTTCTAAAGAACGAGTCAGACGTAGGAAAGAAACCAAATGAACACCTTTGGTCAGAGATAAACAAAAAACTGAAGGAATACACCTACGCAAGTAGATTATACATTCTTCAGAAAATTGCATAAGAAACAACTTTAAGGCAACGCTCCTCACCACTTGTAAAGATGGAGAATTGGCAGATTCTGTGTTGGACACGTACCTTAAAGAAAAGAATATTGCATTACTGGCGTTAACTACGCAGGTGGGGCCGCTTTTGCATTACAAAAGCTATCTTTTCATTCCTGAAATTGACGGACTGCAAATGAGAAATTCAAGTTTGTCGACCTTGGGTTGGAAGTGATCTTGTCTCATTTAGGTTGCTCGAAAGAGCGTCCTCGGACAGCGGAAATGCCGTTTGCCGCTGGATAGAGCCTTTCTGTTGGGCGTGAAATTTCACGATGCAGCAGCTCTATTGAACGTTTTTACAATGTATATTACATTTAGTGACGTTTTTAGAAACGGTTATAATTTTTATTCAAACTGATTGATTAATCGTCAATATCTTCATAATCAACATCAATAACTTCTTCATTTTCTTTAAAAAAGTCTTCATTATTATTGTTATTACTATTACTACTATTATGATTCTCAGTTGGTTCAGGGTCTGAATCCACAGATACTTTTTTATTGCCTATATACCAGCGATAAATTAAATAAGCTGCGACAACAAGTCCAAGTGGTGTAGTAAATAATAGCCTTGTTCCAAATA
>DAOUQP010000120.1 GCA_030625575.1 Eubacteriales bacterium
ATCAGACGATTAAGTGTAGAGAGTAAAATTCCATGTATGACTTCTTTTGATACTGCTATGTTGATTCTAAAGATGATTAAGGCTACGATTGATTACGATAAATTCAATATGGTGGACATTTGTAAAATTAATTAACGAAATGTATACAAGCAGCATAACAAAATTTATAATTATATCGTAAACTTATTATTAGTTGATTCATATAAAGGCCTGTCTAAATTGACAGGCCTTTTAGCAGTAAAAAATTAAATATAAATGAAGGCAATAAAAAAAATGAGCTGAATGTTTGCAAAATAAACAGTGCGATAGTTGCCATGATGAAACCCAACTGTATGTACAATAATAAAACGGCAGAATCATAATCATGAATTTGGACAAATCTGTTAAAATAATTTATATGGTATATCATATTTTAGCTTTATCTATTTCATCAATATTATGATTATTCTAAAAAATGTAAGTTTATCGATTGTAACTCGATTCATAAGAGTCTCCTTAAATTTTCAATAGAAATATGATGACAACAATAATCTAACATAGATAAATAAGATTACAATAGAATCGGCACAAATGACATGCCTATGGTTATAAACAACATTTTTTGTCGTTCATGCCGATTCTATTGTTTTTTTATTAAAAGTGTTAGAGTTGAATTGTGGCCGCGGTAAGTTATTGTATTTAAATTAATAGGATAAAATGGAGGTAGATTTATGAAAAAAATTATTAGTACAGCTATTCCTATTAGTAAATGAATATACAAAAAGGATTGCTTATGAAGATGTAGATATATGTACAGTGTTGATTGTATTTCTGATTGCAGTTATGATGAAAAATTATTTGATTAAAAAATTGCATAAAAAGATGCTTGATAAAGAGCGTTCTGCTGGAATGAAGGGCAATATTATAATATTGATTTTATTGATAGGTTTCTGCATAATAAGATGCGTAATCAAAGGTACTGGTTGTATTTGATATGAAATTGATAGAAATAATTGTATGCTATGAGCATAACAAACCATTAATTAGATAGTGTAAGATATATGTAGTTGGAGCTTATTTGAATATCGACAATTCCTTATATATCTCCAGCATAAAGAAAAGGTAGACCATCAGGTCTACCTTCGTTCTGTTTTTAAGTTCTATAATCAGCGTTGATTTTGACATAATCATACGTAAGATCGCATCCCCATGCTTTTGCAGAAAAATCTCCAATCTTCAAATCAATGATGATTTCAATCTCGTCTTCAGCTAATATCTTAGCTGCATCTTCCTCTGAAAAATTTAGTGGTTCTCCATCTTTCATTAAATCTATTGAATTGACGATGCTTTTAAAACTTAAATCAACTTTTTTAGGATCCATGAAAGTACCCGAAGCACCAAGGGTGCTTAAAATCCTTCCCCAGTTTGCATCTTCCCCAAAAAATGCCGATTTCACCAAGCTTGAAGTTATGACTGATTTCGCCAGTATTCTAGCACTTTCCTTAGTTAAAGCGTTACTTAAGTTGACTTTTAAAAGCTTTGTTGCTCCTTCACCATCTCTTGCGATGGAAATTGATAAGTATTCCAAAATTTCATGTAGAGCATTTTTAAATGTTTTATAGTTTTTATCTTCATCAATAATTTGCTTATTCACAGATGTCTGGTTGCTTAATAAAAGAACCATGTCATTTGTTGAAGTATCACCATCTACAGAAATCATGTTGAAAGTATCCTTGACTACTTCGCTTAATGCTTTTTGCATCAAGTCTTTTGAAATATTGATGTTGGTAGTTAAAAACGACAACATGGTAGCCATATTAGGGTGAATCATTCCAGATCCTTTTGCCATTCCATTTATGATTATTTTTTCGTTGTCGATTGTAAATTCTATACTTCCGCATTTTTCAAAAGTGTCAGTAGTCATAATTCCTTTAGGAATGTTGATGATGTTTTCTTCTGTAAGTGTAGGGCTGATTTTTTTTATCCCATTTTCAATTTTCTCCATAGGTAGATGAACGCCGATAACTCCTGTTGATGAAACTAATACTGACTCTTCGCCGATATTCAAGTTTTCTGCTACTAGGCTGCACATCTTTTCGGCATCATCATAACCCTTTTGTCCCGTTGCTGCGTTAGCATTTCCTGAATTAACGATAATTGCACGAATTGGGTTGTTTATTTTTCCTCTTGATAATATTACTGGAGCTGCCACAGTTAAATTTTTTGTGAAAGAACCTGCAGCGATGCAGTCTTTTTCTGAGTAAATAACAGATAAGTCTAAGTTTTTATACTTTATTCCTGAGTGGATGCTATTCCCCAAAAATCCTTTTATATTCTTTAATTTTTTTTCTATCATACTTTTCTCCTCTTTTTAAATGTAGAATAAATCGAAATCAATTCCCATGGTTTCCTCTAATCCATACATGATATTCATATTTTGAATAGCTTGTGAACTTGCGCCTTTCATTAAATTGTCGATTGTTGAATAGATGATCAATGTTTCTGTTAAATTATCATACTCAAAATGTATAAAGTTTTTATTTGATCGATTTACATCTTTAGTAGATGGAATATAATCTACCAACTCAATAAAATGTTCATCTTTGTAGTAATCGTTATATGTTTTCTGAATATCCTCTAAAGTTATTCCATTTTTCAAATTTACATAAATTGTAGAATAAATTCCTCTAGTTGCTGGAACAATGTGTGGACTGAATAAAAAATTGATTTGCTTACCTGTAAAATCTTTAATTGTTTCTACAACTTCAGGGCTATGTCGATGAGACCCGGTTTTATATGCATAAGTACTGTCCTGCACTTCTGAAAAAAGAAAATTTTGACTTTCCTTTCTCCCTGCGCCACTTACTCCAGTTTTTGAATCGACAATAATCTTACCTTCAATAATATCTTCGTTGACAAGTGGATATAAAGGTAAAATCATTGAAGTCGGGAAACATCCAGGATTTGCAACATATTGTGCATTCTTTATTGCATCTCTATTGATTTCTGGCAATCCATATGCAAAATCTTTAATGGAATTCTTTATCAGATGATCAAATCCGTACCAATGTTCATAAATATCAGAATCCTGAAGTCTAAAATCTCCTGATAGGTCGATGATTTTAATGTCTTTATCAATATTTTTGATCTTTTTCACATATCTCATACTAACTCCATGAGGAAGAGCCAGGAACACTAAATCAACTTTTGTTAATAAAGGATATGTTGATTCTTCATCCAGTAAGACATCATCAATCATTCCTGAGAATTTTGTGTAAAGCTGTGAAAATTTTTTGCCGGCAAATCTATTAGAACTTAAAAATACTATTTCAGCATGTGGGTGTCTTTTTAATAATGAAACGAGCTGCATACCACTGTAACCTGTAGCACCGTAAATACCAATCTTCATAATACCACTCCTTTAATTTGTATAATTATACACGTAGACTTAAATAAAATCAATAATAATCACAAATATATTGCATAAATATTTGATGGAGTGTATAATTAACAAATATTAATGTAGTAATGAAGGAGAATAGTATAGAAATGTATAAGAAAAAAGAAATGGTTAAACATCTTATCGAAGCATTACCTTATATCATGAAATTCAGAGATAAGACATTTATATTTAAATACGGAGGAAGCATTATTGATAATAAGGAAAATAAAAGAGCTTTTGTAGAGGATATTTCTTTATTGATTCATCTTGGAATGAAAGTGATAATAATTCATGGCGGAGGAAAGCATATTAATAGACGACTAGCTGAAAAAGGTATAGAAACCAGTTTTCATAATGGATATAGAATTACTGATGATAGGGCTATCGAGGAAGTTGAAATGGTGTTGTCTGGGCATGTAAATAAGGAACTGACTCTTTTGTTCAACAATCAAGGAATTAAAGCTGTTGGAGTAAATGGAAAAGATGCAGGTTTAATAAGTGCCAAGAAGAAAATCATCGATGACAAAGTGGATATTGGACACGTCGGGAGTGTAGTTAAAATCAACACAGAATTTTTAGATATGCTTTTGGAAAATGAATATTTACCAATTATATCGCCGATAGGATTCGATGATGATGGAAACACCTACAATATTAATGCTGATGACGTTGCTAGCGAAATAGCCATGAGCATGAATGCGGAGAAGTTGTTTTTAATTAGTGATGTAAATGGGGTTTACACTGATTTTAATGATAAAGAGACTTTCATCAGTCGATTGAATGTAAGAGATGCCAAGAAGATGATAGAAAACGGGATTATCAATGGTGGCATGATTCCAAAAATTCAATCATGTATTCAATTGATAGAACATGGGGTTTCAAGTGCGCATATAATTAATGGTGAGATCACACATAGTATATTACTAGAAGTATTTACCGATGAAGGCATCGGAACAATGATAGAGGAGTGATACAAATGACGATAATGAAAACATATAAAAGATTCGATTTGAATTTTGTAAAAGGCGAAGGAACTTATATTTATGAAAAAAACGGAGATAAATATTTGGATTTTGTTGCAGGAGTTGCAGTGAATTCATTGGGTCATTCAAATGGAAAAGTTATTGAAGCGATTAAAAATCAATCAGAGAAGTTGATTCATATTTCAAATTTGTATTATGATGACAATCAAATTTCTCTTGCTGATAAACTCGTTAAACTTTCAAATCATGAATCGGTATTCTTTTGTAATAGTGGAACTGAAGCTATTGAAGGTGCGTTGAAAGTTGCTAGAAAATATGGATACGAAAAGGGAAAGACAAAAATTCTTTATCTGAAAAACTCTTTTCATGGAAGAACTCTAGGTGCTTTATCGGTGACGGGACAAGATAAGTACCAAAAGTATTATAAGCCGCTAATTGGAAGTGTCAACGAAGTGGAATTCAACAACGTTGAAGATTTAAGGAATAAAATGGATGATGAGGTTTGCGGTGTAATATTAGAACCTATACAAGGTGAAGGTGGAATTAATAGTATTGAAGAAAGTTTCTTAAAAGAGGTTAAGAATTTAGTTGAAGAATATGACGCTTTATTGATATTTGATGAGGTTCAAACTGGAATAGGAAGAACCGGTAAGTTTTTCGCTTATCAGAACTATGGTGTTGTGCCTGATATTGTGGCAATGGCGAAAGGATTGGGAGCTGGTATTCCAATAGGTGCTTTTATGGTGAATAAAAAGGCGGATGTATTGACATATGGAGATCACGGTTGTACATTTGGGGGAAATCCATTGGTTACTGCAGTTTCGAATGTTGTCGTTGATACAATCAGCGATGAGATGTTTTTAAATGAAGTAAGCATTAAAGGAAATTATCTAAGACATGAATTAGAGCAATTGACCAAGAATATGAAATTTGTAAAAAAGATAAAAGGAAAGGGATTAATCATAGGAGTAGAGTTTGATATAGAAAAAATCGAAATCAAGGATATTATTAATAAGGCTCTTGAATATAAACTCTTGATAATTGGAGCGGGAAATAACACTATAAGAATTGTTCCACCTCTAACTGTTACTATTAATGAAATTGATGAATTTGTTGTAAGATTTAAAAATACTCTTGACAGTATATTGTAATAAGAAGAAATAGTATCCGTTTGGGTACTGTTTTTTTTGCAGACACTAATGCATCATCAAGGTTATATCTGTTCATATAGTCGCCAGTGGATGTTTTGAACTATTATTATTAATGCATTAGTGACAATCACAGGGCAAATAAGTAGTCTTTTACCGATTTCGTTGAATTCCTTTTTATTGTCTGAATATTCATTTGTATTATAATATTTTGAATAATCTTTTTTTATAAAAAAGACTTTACATTTACTAAATTAAGTTGTATATTATAAAAGCTGCTTAACAAATTTCGAAAGAAAATAGTGAATCGGCGAGATAAAAAAAACAACAAAAAATATTAAAATAGTGTTGACATCAAGTAGTGGAAATGCTATTATAATAGAGTCGCTGAGAGCGGCGAGAACCTTGAAAACTGAAGTAGTAAAATGCAAAACAAATGAAACATGCAAGCGTTAATTAAGAGTTTGATCTTGGCTCAGGATGAACGCTGGCGGCGTGCCTAACAC
>DAOUQP010000167.1 GCA_030625575.1 Eubacteriales bacterium
CTTATAGATTAAGAGTACATGGGTTGAAAGGCGGTCATTCTGGCGTTGAAATTCATAATAGAAGAGCTAACGCTGTGGTTACTTTGGGAAGATTGCTTTATAAATTAAATGATAAACTTAAATTCAATTTAGCAAGTATCAGTGGTGGAGATAAACCCAATGCCATTCCTAAAAATGCTCAGGGAATTATCGTTATTGATAAAAGCGATAAAGATAAATTAAGTGATGAGATTTATAAATTTGAGGCTGAATTGAAGTCGGAATATGAAGTTTCAGATCCTGACATCGTGGTTTCATTTGAGGAAATCGAGAAACCTGATTTTGTATATGCAGACAAAACGAAGGAATCGATTATCAACATACTCAGTTTGATTCCAAATGCAGTTCAAACGATGAGTGCCGGAATCGAAGGTTTAGTGGAGAGCTCAAGTAATTTAGGTGTTTTAGAAGAAAAAGACGACAAGCTTGTTTTTATCAATGCCGTTAGAAGTTCTGTCGCTTCTTTGAAAAAAGATATAACTGATAAAATTCAAATAATTTCAGATTTAACTGGTGCTGAAGTGGTTTTAGAATCCGATTATCCATCTTGGCCTTTCAAGGTAGATTCGGAAATCAGAGAATTGATGAAAAAGGAATACTTGGAAATGTATCATAACGAATTGAAGGTGGATGCTATTCACGCTGGTCTGGAATGTGGTTTTCTCAAAGAAAAAATCGGCGATATAGATATGGTATCATTAGGACCTGATTTATTTGATGTTCATACTCCAAAAGAACGTCTAAGCATCTCATCGACTCAAAGGACATATGGATTTTTATTAAAAGTTTTAGAGAGCATTTAAGATTAAAGGAATAAACATACAAAAACTTCTGTTGTGATGTAGAAGTTTTTTTGTTAAGAAAATTTATTATTAAATAGTAAATCAAGTGGTATTTTGATTATACGTGGTTTGGATGACAGATTTTTTACTTGTTCTAGCAGGTGTTGTTCTGTTAGCGATAGCTTTGACATTCTTCCCACAGCTAAAGCAGGAGGATTCATAAGTGATTAAAAGCAAGTGCATTTCTGCTATGCCAGTATGACCTTATGCTTACGGAGTGCCATCCCCGCTCCTAGAACAGAACATATAGTTTTCTAGGCTGACAGACTTTGACCATCTGTCACAGGTACAATATTTCTAATATTTATTGCACCGACAATATCCCTGTGACCGTGAAAACCACAGTTGCAGGTATATTTTCTATCTTTAGCATGATTTTTAGTTCCGCACATCGGACATATTTGACTTGTATAAGCAGGATCTACATATTTAACTTCAATGCCTAATAAGTTTGCTTTATACTCAATATACTGCGCTAATCGATAGAAACTCCAAGTATGAAGATTTTTTCTGTTTTTACGGCTTGTTCTTGCCGTCTTGCGGATGTTTGCAAGATTCTCTAAGTTGATAAGTGCTATATTGTTATCTTTTGCAAAGTTGACGATTTCACGACTTGCTTTATGGTCGATGTCTTTCATAATACGCTGCTCTTTATTTTGATTTTTTTTGATGGCATTTACTTTTTTTGTCTTGCCAAGTTCTTTTCGCTTTGATCTAAAATACCGCTTGATATACTTGTTTTTTCTGCCATTGCCTACAAATTTAACTTTGTCTGAATCTGTTACGCAAACAGCAGGTATTTTAAGTCCTAAGTCTACGCTCATTGTTCCATGAACATTTAACTCTTGTATATTGGTTTCGATGGCAATCTGGCCAATCAGCTTATTGTTTTTAACCGAAATGCGAAAAGTTCCTAACTTATTATTTTGAATACGCTCTAATGTTTCATTAGGAATCAAGGCTTTAACTTTTAATCTTTGACTCTTGCCATCGACAAAAACAGGAAAGCTAACTGCAGCTTCAGATACTTTATAGTTTTGATTATTCCATATTGCTACAGGTTTACGAAGTACAGGAAGAGTAACTGTTTTAGGCTGTTTTTCTTTATGCTTTTTATTCCAAGAATCTGCTTTTTTACAAGCTTTTTTATATTTCTTAAAAATACTTTTAGCATCAGAAATAGATTGATTGATAAGCGTTGATGGCATATAGGCATCTACATCTTTCGTAGTCCGCTTATCAATGTTATCTAGTATAGCAAAATCAGACACTATATTATTAACACTGCTGATGTATTCACTTAATGTCATCTCTATTAATTTTTTTTGTGCTTTGTTAGGCACAAGTTTAATTTTAATCGTAGTTTGCATTAAGTCACCTCTTTTATTTATAATTTTTGTTTATCTTGTCGCTGAGAAGTCTTCTGATTTTCAATATATTTTTTAATGGTTTCTAAAGATGCTCCGCCTACGGTAGATACAAAATATGAATTTGTTCATAGTGTAGGTATTTTTGTTCTAAGCTCTGAAAACTCGGAGCGAAGTATTCTAGAAGTCACCCCCTTTATCCTTTTTATGACCTTATGAATTCCATACTGCGGATCTACTTCAAGCAAAATATAAACGTGCTCAGGCATAATCTCCATTTTAATTATATCGACATTCAGGACACCACACCACATGATATTTACATGAATAGACAATGTTACTATTTGACTTATATGTATTATTCTCCATACATCTATTATATAACAAATAACCTCATAGCGCAAACAGATGTTCGCTTTACATCTCCATAGCTAAAGCAAGGGGCATTTTGGCTTCATATGGTAATGTATTATATAACTTTCAAAAACAAGCCCAAAAGGCCAGTTGATTACTTTGCATTTTTCGTAATAGGTGTTGCGTGGACAGGAGCAGGAGTCCCATTGCTGATCAACACAAAAAATCCTGGATTTTTGGCTATGGGCATTATATTTATGGGAGTCGGCTTGGTCAATAAGAGTAAATGGAAAAGCAATAGAAAAAGGTTTTCAGAATTGGATGAACATGAAAAGAAATTTAAGCTGTTTATAATTATCGCTTTGCTCATATTGGTCATTATAGGTACTATTGTGAATCTACTTCAAGGATAACGAATTTGTTATCTTTTTTCTTGCTGAAATGATGGCTATGTATTATGCTATAATGAGTTTATCCGATGACCAAGAAATTCATTTTTTAAAGGAGGCAATGGTATGCGCTGGTTTGAAATAAAAATTTCCACTTCACATATAGCTGTAGAAGCAGTTGCAAACATGCTTTATCAGTTTGATATCAACGGTGTAGTAATAGAGGATCCTGAAGATCCGATTTATCTGGATACAGAGAATGGAGATTGGGATTATATTGATATAGATTCAGTATTGCCGAAAGAATCAAGCCCTATAGTCAAGGGATATGTCAACGACATAGGCAATTATGAAGAAATGATTAATTATCTAACCAGTGAGATGATGAGAATCAAAGATTCGGGTTTGGATATTGGTAAATATAAAATAGAAATCAATGAACTCGATGATCAAGATTGGGCTAATGAGTGGAAGAAATACTATAAACCATTTGAAGTTGGAAATAAATTATTTATTGTTCCATCGTGGGAAGATATCAAAGCTCCAGAAGGTAGAATAG
>DAOUQP010000193.1 GCA_030625575.1 Eubacteriales bacterium
CTTTCTTAATGATGAAAGTCGACGGGATAAATGTTTACCTTTGGTATTACTTCGCTTGGACGGGAATAGGCGTGAAAAGCCTTTATCAACACGCTGAAAATGTTTATTCTTCTTTATCCGTAAGTACTGAGAATGCCAGAGAAAAATTGGGTATGATAGTCAGTAGGGAAACTGATGCTCTAGATAGAGAATCTATCATCAGGGGTACTATTGAAACGGTTGCAGAAAATGCAAGCGATGGAATCATCGGTCCGCTTTTCTATTTAGCTATAGGTGGCGTTCCTTTGATGATGTTATATAAGGCTGTAAACACTATGGATGCAATGGTGGGTTATAAAAGTGAAAAGTATATTGATTTTGGTTATTTCGCAGCGAAAACCGACGATTTTTTAAACCTGATTCCATCTAGAATTACTGCAATGCTGATAATCATTAGTGCAGCGATTTTACAATTTGATTACAAGAATGCTTATAAAACTGTAATCAGAGATGCGAAAAAACATGCTAGTCCTAACGCGGGTTATCCTGAGGCTGCCGTTGCGGGTGCATTAAATATTGCTTTATGTGGACCTAGCGTTTATCACGGGAAAATATATGATAAACTTTGGTTAGGAGATCCTATCAACGAGATTAAATTGGAAGATATAAAAGCCACTGAAAAAATGGTGATTATATCATCTATAATAGCTGTAATTTTATTGGAGGTGGTTTTATAATGCACGGTGGAGATGTATATTCAGATGAGAATCCGAATGGAAGAGACTTAATAGATTTTAGTTCAAACGCTAATCCTTATGGACCTCCTGAGAGTATATATAAAATTCAAGGAGAAGCACTTGAACACGCTATGAAGTATCCTGATATAGAATATCGATTGTTGAGAAAAGAAATTCTAACACATCACAATTTGAGCAATGTATCTGTTGTATTGGGTAATGGCGCTGGAGAAATAATCGATCTTGCAATAAGGGGAATTGAATCTATTCTTATTTTGAGTCCGTCTTACTCGGAGTATGAGGAAAGCGCCAAGCGTTATGGAGTGAAAACATCATATTTAGAATATACGCATTATCAAATTGAAGAAAAAAAGTATCAGTTAAAAATTGATGTTGATGACTTTTATAGAAAATTTGAATCAGTTGATGCCGTGATAATTGCACATCCAAACAACCCGGATGGAAGCATGCTGGATTTTAAAACTATGAATTCGATTGTTGAATTTGCGAAAGAAAATAATAAAAGGATAATTGTAGACGAAACGTTTTTTGACTACAGTATCGGAAAATTACCGTTCACACCTTTTTTAGAAGAGAACATCGATTTAGTGATCATTAAGGCTATTACGAAATTTTATGGCCTGCCTGGCATAAGATTTGGTTATGGACTTTGTTCTAGAGAGGAAACGGCAAAAAACATCAGGAGTTATCAAAGACCGTGGAATATAAATGCTTATGCCGAGAAATTTGCCATAGAATGTTTTAAAGACTTAGACTACAAAATGGATGCCAATATAACCAATAGGGAAGAGAGAAGTTGGTTGGTGGGTCATTTGTTAGAACTGAATATAATTGAACGTGTTTATATGAGTCAAGGGAATTATATTCTTTTTAAGCTTAAAAATATGAAAGCCGGTGAATTCAGAGAAGAACTTATTAAAGAAGGTATTTTAGTCAGAAATTGCGATAATTATAAAGGATTAGATGAATACTTTGTAAGAATAGCTGTAAAAAAACGAAGTGAAAACATCAAATTGTTGTCTGCATTAAAAAAATAAATATTTTGAAGGAGTTTAAAATGAAAGTTAAAAAACTTGTTACCATTGCATTACTCATAGCAATCAGCTTTATCGGAGCAAATTTATTTTTTCCAGGAACAACTATAGCATTTGACTCTATGCCTGCATTTTTTGCTGCGCTTTTTATCAGCCCTGTTGCAGGTGCTTTAGTTGGAGCTTTAGGACATTTTTTTACATCATTTTTAAAAGGATTTCCGATGTCGTTGCCTATTCATCTTATTATTATGGGAACAATGGCTTTGACAATGCTTGCTTTTGGATATACATATAAGATTGCAAGAGGCAGTGAGGGAGCTAAATTGGCTATAGCAGCAGCAGTAGGAGTGGTAGTCAATGCACCTGTATCTCTATATTTTGTATCTTTAATGATGGGCAAGGGAATATTTGTACTTTTACCTATTTTATCATTGGGTGCATTTTTAAATGTATTGGTTGCAATTATACTATTTAAAGCGATAAAAAGAAGTGTTAAAAATGAAGGCTAAGAAATTAAGAGATTTAACATTGATAGATTTAGATGATAAGTGGCTTGTAATAGCTGTAGATTCTTGTGGAGGCATAGGTGTAAAAAAAGAAGATGTTTTAAATGTCGACCC
>DAOUQP010000126.1 GCA_030625575.1 Eubacteriales bacterium
GTTTCTGTTGGAAGCTATAAAGAAGATGTTTATTATGACATGGCAGGTAAATTGTTGGAAAATTATGATCCGAAAGAAGCATTGGCAACTTTGTTGAAATTAAACTACAACGAGCAACTTGATCCTAAGCAGTATAATCAGATTAGTGAAGTTGAGCTTAACAAACAAGGTAAAGCAAGATTATTTATTGCAAAGGGCAAGAAAGATAATTACGATACTAATTCATTGATCAAATATATCGTTCAAGAATCTGGTATAAAATCCAATAAACTAAGAGAAGTAAAAGTTTATGATAAATTCTCTTTTATTACAGTTGGATTTAAAGAAGCAGAAATTATTGTTAAAGCTTTCAAGAATAAAAAAGTTGGTCGTAAAAAAATAATCGAATATGCAAAAAAATAATTAGAGTTGTTCAAAAAACCTTAACATGTATTACATGTTAAGGTTTTTTTATTTTCCCCTTAATATTTTACTAAAATACCCGATATGGAATATAGTAATTATGGTTAAATGGAGGAGTGAAAAAGGTGTCTGTAAACAAAAATAATTCCATGCTAGAAATATATTTGCATGAAACTGAAACACTGATTGATCAATTGGAAACTGAGATTTTAAAAACAGAAGTCAATCAAGAGATTCACTCGAGTATCGATGAAATATTTAGAACAATGCATACCATTAAAGGGAATTCAATGATGATGGATTTCAACTATATAGGCTCGCTAGCGCATGAACTTGAAAATTTATTTGATTTTTTGAGGAATGAGGATTTTAGAATTGATGATTATTCCAAGATTGTCAATCTAATTTTAAGTGCAATTGACTACTTTAAAGTTGAAATTGAAAAGATTCAGAGTGATAATTTAGAACTAGAATCTGCAGATGAATTAATAATTCGTATTAATGATTATCTGAATTCTTTAAAAGGCGTCGTGAGCAATAGAAAAGTTGATGAACAAAAAAAAGGAAAAGAGTTAATCGATATTGTTCCAGATAAGCTATATTTTATAAGATGCAAATTTACAGATGACTGTCAAATGGAAGGAGTTAGAGCTTTTACCATTGTAAATGAATTAAATGAACTAGTTGAAGACCTGGTTTGTTTTCCTATGGATCTTGAAGATCCAGGAGTAAGAGATCTAATAAGAAAAGATGGTTTTAGAATTCTAATCAATGGAATTCAAGAAAGAGAATTCTTTGAAGAAATCTTAAAAAAGAATTTTTATCTAAAAGAATATGAAATAGAATCTATAAATATAGATGAATTTCAAAAACTTTATTTGAACGATTGCTTAGTTCCGAAACAAGAGCGAAAACCAAAGAAGGATGAAGAAATAAAAAACAAGACAAAAACTGCAAAGCAAAACTTCATCAGCGTAAAAGTCGATTATCTCGATTCTCTTTTGAATCTAGTAGGTGAAATTGTAATTTCTGAATCGATGGTTAGCAGAAATAAAGATTTGGAAGGATTGCAACTAGATAATTTTAATAAGTCAGTCCATCAAATGAGAAAGATAGTTAAAGATTTACAAGATGTTGTGATGGAAATCAGGATGGTACCACTTACTATGACTTTTCAAAAAATGAATCGCATCGTTAGGGATATCACAAGCAAAACAGATAAAATGGTTAAATTTGATTTAGTAGGTGAAGATACTCAAGTAGATAAAAACATCATTGAAAATATTTCGGATCCACTAATGCATCTTGTTAGAAATGCTGTAGATCATGGAATTGAATCTTCAGAAGAAAGATTGGCGTTTGGAAAAGAGCCTGAAGGGCATGTGACCCTCAGTGCAAAAAAATCAGGTGGAGATATATATATTTCTGTAGAAGACGATGGTAAAGGATTAGACCCTAAAAAGATATACCAAAAGGCTTTTGAAAAAGGGTTACTAACAGAAACATATGAAGATTATACGGAAAAGGATATTTTTAATCAGATTTTTGCGGCAGGTTTTTCTACAAAAGAAGAAGTAACTGGTTTTTCTGGTCGGGGAGTTGGAATGGATGTGGTGAAAACTGATATTTCAAAAATTGGTGGGAATATTTCCATTCATACTGAAGTTGGAAAAGGTAGTACATTCAAAGTGAAAATACCTATGACATTGGCAATTATTGATGGAATGGTTGTTCGAATCGGTAAACAAAAATTTGTTATACCAATTAACACAATCAAGGAAACATTTAAACCGGATAAGAAAAACATATCAAAAGATGGACAGGAAGAGTTTATGATTCTCCGAGGAGAGGCTATCAATATAAGTGAATTGTCGAAATTATATGAAATTAAATCTGATGCTGAGAATATTGAAGATGGAATTATTGTGGTTGTCGAGGCAGAAGGAATGAAACTATGCGTGTTTGTTGATGAGATAATTGGAGAACATCAAGTAGTTGTAAAAAATTTCAGCAAATATATTCAAAAAGTTAAAGGACTTTCAGGTACAGCGTTATTAGGCAATGGAGAGATTAGTTTAATAATTGATCCATTAGATTTATTGAATGATTAGGTGGTGATAAATGTGAGTATTCAATCAAGCGAATTTTTAAATAATAAATATTTGGAAGTTCTAATAGAAAAAACAATATACGGAATTGATATTTCTAGTGTTGTAGAAATATTAAGATATAAAGAGATAAATTATGTTCATGGTCAACCTGATTATATAGAAGGGTCCATTATTTTTAGAGAAAAGGCGATTCCTGTATTCAATTTGAGAAAAAGATTTTCATTAGAAACCAAAGAAGTTGATGATAATACATGTATTATCGCTCTTGATGTACAAGGAAAAAGTGTGGGCTTTATTGTAGATGGTGTCGCCGATATTGTTGAAATTAAACCAAATGAATTTACTGAAATTGAAGAATTTAATGTTAGTATAAGTAATCAGTTTATCGTTGGCATTTCAACAAGTGAAAAACAGGTTGTAATTCTTGATTCGCAAAAAATTCTTAGTTACAGAGAAATTGGTGAAATATAATAAATTGGGGGAAAGATTATAATGGAGAACAAAAAAAATTCTATTAAGAAATTTGATATGAAGAAAATCATTTCTAAGTTTAATATTGATTTTTTTAGAAATATGGCAATAGGTAAAAAAATGCTAGGTTTAGTTAGTATTTTAATTTTAGTTGTTATGATAGTTTCTTTGGTAATCGTCTCAAATATTAACGTGATTAAAGAAAATGTTGTCGAAATTTCAGATGTTCGTATGGGAGTTATTAAGCAAGTTAACGATATACAAAGTACTTTTAGTGAAATGGTCATCAATATAAATAAGTATATGAATGGTTTTGAAGAATTCGATTATATGAGTGCAAATCAAAACTTATTGAAAATGGGCGTTTATGTAAAAAATTCTAAAGAGTTTGTCGAGGATGATGAAGGGTTGGCTGATTTCAAGGAATCAATATCACTAGTTGAAATTGAAATCGCAAATCTAGCAGAAAACTTAAAAACACTTAAATCTAGAAGTAGTGTCATTGGTCCAAAGGTATTAAAAATTGAGAGTGATATTGTATCTTTTAATACAGGATTAGATAAGTTGAGTAATCTTGATCAAGATTTTATAGATGAACTTAGAGGTATGACGGACAGTACGGTAAGGGAATATTATAATTCTAAAATTGATCTCAATCAAAGAGGATTAAAAACTGTAATTGTAAAATTAAAAGAAATTTCTGAAATGATAAATACAGAAATCGGAGCATCTGTATATGGAGTATCTGATGAAAAGTTAAGTGAATTAAACGAATTAACCGTTTCTTTAGATGCTGGTATTAATGAAATGATTGGATTATGGAGTGACCTAAATAATGCCAATGAAACAATCAATGAGACTTCGATTGAAATCAATACAGTGTTTAAAGATGTAATCTTCGCAAGTATTGACTCGTCGAAGCTGAAAGCTGAAGAGGTTGTTGATGCTGTAGGGAGTACTCTTTTTAATATGTTATTTGCGGCTTTAATAATTACTCTATCAATGATAGCTTTATATTGGTTCATAAGAAATTCTATTGTTAGACCAATTTCTCATGTAACCTACAATGCGAAAAAAATTGCTGTTGGAGATATTGACATTCAATTAAAACAAAAATATAATGACGAGATTGGACAGTTGATAGGTGCGTTTGTAGAAATGGTTGATTCTATTGGAGAACAAGCTGAAGCTGCCAGACAAGTGGCACTTGGAAATTTAGATGTACATTTGGAAGAGAAATCTGAAAATGATATTTTAAGTCAAAATATTAACATCATGATCAAAAATATTGAAAAAATGGGAAGTGAAATTCTTTTTCTTAAAGAAGAGGGAGATAAAGGGAATCATTCTGAGCGAGCTAATGTTGAAGGCATGCAAGGTAAATATGCAGATATATTAAATGGACTTAATGATATATTGGACAATATTGGTAATCCGTTAAATGATTTAGCAAACTTCTTTGGTAAAATGGCAGAAGGTAATACACCTGAAAATATTGATAAAAATATCTATAGAGGTGAATTTGTTGGATTTATGGAACTCGTAAACAAGATGAGAAATAATATCTATGGTGTCATTAACGAGGTTCAATTATTAACTGAGGCTGCAGAAGAGGGTAATCTTTCTCATCGGGCTGACACTACAAAACTGCCTGGTGAATATGGACTTATTGTATCGGGAATTAACAGCACACTGGATGCACTTTTAGCGCCTGTTGATGAATCTAGACGAATCATTGAAACTATGGCAAAAGGTGAAATGGCAGTAAGAGTAAATGGTGAGTATAACGGTGATCACGCTAAGCTTAAAGAGGCTGTTAATATAATGGGTGAGAGCCTAGAAGGTTATATTGCTGAAATTTCACATGTATTAAACGAAATAGCAAATAAAAATTTAAATATTGAAATAGAAAAAGATTATTTTGGAGATTTTGTTGCCATTAAAGATTCATTAAATAATATTGTGAATCAACTTAATTATATGTTAGGGGAGATTCATACAGTTGTTGATCAGGTTGAATCTGGATCTGAACAAGTTGCTCAATCTAGTCAAGATTTATCACAAGGTGCAGCTGATCAAGCAAGTTCAGTTCAAGAAATTTCCGCTTCTATGACTCAGATCGGTGAGCAGACAAGGCAAAATGCCATAAATGCGAATAAAGCCAATGAAATATCTGACGGTACTAAGAAATTAGCGGAAAAAGGCAATGTAAAAGTACAAGAAATGCTTATGGCGATGAAGGATATTAATGAATCTTCAAGGAATATTTCAAAGATAATTAAAGTAATTGATGAAATTGCGTTCCAGACAAATATCCTTGCTTTAAATGCAGCTGTCGAGGCCGCAAGAGCAGGTGAACATGGTAAAGGATTTGCCGTAGTTTCTGATGAAATAAGAAAATTAGCTGAACAATCAGCAACATCAACAGCTCAAATAGATGAGATTGTAAAAGGATTGCAAGAAAAATCTAACACCGCTTATGAAGAAACCAAATTAGTTCGCAAAACTGTGAAATCTCAAATGGAAATGTTAACAGAAACTAAGAAGAAGTTTGATGATATTAATAATTCTATTGAAATATCTCAACAATATGTTACCGGTATAAAATCCAATAGTACAAGCTTACTTAAATATAAGGATGAAGTACTAGAACAAATTGCTTTAATATTCGAACTTGCAGAATCAAATGCTGCATCTACCGAAGAAGTGGCTGCTGGTTCCGAAAGCCAAGCCACACAAACTCAACAAATAAACAATGAAATAGACTCAATCTAT
>DAOUQP010000060.1 GCA_030625575.1 Eubacteriales bacterium
CATTTTTCTGCACAAATTCCACAATTAGTACACTTGTCATAATCAATTCTAGCAATATTGTTTTCTACATGAATCGCATCATGTGGACAAACTTTCACGCAAATCCTACACGCGATACAAGCATTGCTACAATTTTTCTTGACATGACCACCAATTTCAGTGTTCATACAATCAACAAAAATTTCTTGATTGTATGGCACAAGCTCAATAATGTTTGTAGGGCATTCTTCAATACAAACACCACAAGCTGTACACTTTTCTGGATCAACTTCAGCTACACCATATTCATTGATGTGGATAGCGTCGAAAGCACAAACTTCAACACACGTTCCTCCACCTAAGCAACCAAATACGCATGCTTTTGAGCCGCCACCGCCAATTATATGTTCAGCCTTACAATCTGTAATACCATCATACTCAAAACGAGTAACACAATTGTCTCCACCCTTGCAAAGAACTCTGGCAATATTTTTTTCTCCAGCTACTGCGTTAACACCCATGATTTCAGCAATTTTACTTGTTGTTTCTGCTCCACCAACCGGACAGCCATTTGCTTTTGCTTTTCCAGCAATAATGGCATTGGAAAAACCGTCACAACCGGGATATCCACAAGCACCACAGTTTGCACCTGGAAGAGCTTCTCTAATTTTTATAGCTCTCGGATCAATTTCAACAGCAAACTTTTGAGAAGTATATGCAAGACCTGCTCCAAACAAAAGTCCCATACCACCTAAGCTTACTGTAGCTAATATAATATTATTGATATCCAAAATATTTCACTCCTTTAAACTAAACCTGTAAATCCTAAGAATGCAATAGACATCAAGCTTGCAGTAATTAAAGCAATAGGGAATCCTTTAAAAGGCCCTGGTACATCCGCAATCTCAAGTTTTTCTCTAATACCAGCAAACAACACAATAGCTAATGAAAAACCAACCGCTGCCGCTACTGAATGTGCTATTGTCTGTAATAAATTAAATTCATATTGAATATTTAACAATGCTAAACCTAATACCGCACAGTTTGTTGTAATAAGTGGTAAAAACACACCAAGCGCTTGATAAAGTGTTGGTGAAGTTTTTTGAAGCACTATTTCAACAAATTGTACAAGTGATGCAATTACTAAAATAAATGCCACAATTTTCAAATACTCTAAACTTAATGGAACTAAAATAAAACTGTGAATAAAATATGTGAGAATTCCCGCTAATGTCATAACAAAAGTTACGGCCATTCCCATTCCAAACGCTGTTTCAACTTGCTTAGAAACGCCTAGGAATGGACAGATTCCTAAAAATCTAGATAGAACAAAGTTATTTACGAATATCGCACTAATAACTATTACAAAAATACTTGCATTTTCCATTTCCTAACCTCCTAAACTGTTTTTCTTTCACTCATTATATTTTTAATAGCTAATAAAATTCCTAAAGCAAGGAAAGCACCTGGAGGTAAAATCATGATAAGTGCGGGTTTATATGCCGCGCCGAATAATGTAATACCAAAAATACTTCCTGCTCCAATTATCTCTCTTATAGATCCTAACAAAGTCAACGCTAATGTAAATCCAACACCCATACCAATACCGTCAAGTAATGAACTGAAAACATTATTCTTGAACGCAAAAGCTTCAGCTCTTGCTAAGATTATACAGTTAACAACTATAAGTGGTATAAATAATCCTAGTGCATTGTATAAATCTACAAAATAACCTTCCAAAACCATTTCAATAATTGTAACAAAACTAGCAATTACAACAATGAATGCAGGAATTCTTATCTTGCTTGGAATTACTTTTCTAAGCATAGAAATTACAACATTCGATGCTGCTAGAACAGCTGTTGTTGCAAGCCCCATACCCAATCCATTAATAGCAGAAGTCGTAACGGCTAGTGTTGGACACATTCCTAATAATTGTACAAATATAGGATTTTCTTTAATAAGACCATTTGTTAATTTTTTAATATCCAATCATCTCACCCCCACTACTTATTCAATATGTCATAAATTTCGTTAATGAAATTCACGCCATCAGTAACAGCTCTAGAAGTTATAGTAGCACCAGAAATTGCTAATATCTCATTGTCACCAGGAACAGTCTTGCTTACACCAATAGCTGATGTAATAGTCAGTCCTTCATATTGTGTATAGAAACTTGGTAAAGTTGCGTTCGCGCCAAGTCCAGGCGTCTCTTGATGATTACCGATACGAAGCCCGGTAATTGTTCCATCAGTCGATATACCTGTTACAACAGCAATACTGCCACTAAATCCACTTGGTTTTGTCTTTATAACATAACCTACTGTATTTTCACCTTGCTTTGCAAAATAAACATCTGCAATCGCAGGATTGATTTCTTGCACCTCAGCTATTTTTTCATCTGAAAATCTTTCAAATGTATCAGCATCAGGAAAAACATCTTTTCTAGCAACTTCATCTGCAATTTTTCTTTGCTCTGTAATTTGATCAATTGTCAAATCATAAGTTACACCTAATAAAGCTGCAGCAATAGAACTAATTAAAAATAATATTAATCCGAGTTTTACTATTTCCTTCACTTTTTAGCACCCCCAAACACTCTTGGAGCCGTATATCTCTCGATTATCGGTGTTGCAATGTTCATTAAAATAATTGAAAATTGAACACCCTCAGGATATCCACCATAAAATCTAATTATTGTAGTCAATAGACCAGCCCCAACTGCAAATACAATCTGTCCTTTTGCTGTAATTGGAGATGATGAATAATCTGTTGCCATATAGATAGCACCTAACATCAAACCACCAACGAATATTGAATATACTGAATCGTAGATATTAAATCCACCTAATATAAATGTCATAACCAATACTGTTCCAATATAAAAAGTAGGTATTCTATAACTGATGACACCTCTATAAAGTAAATATAATCCACCTAAAATCAATAACACTGCAGACGTTTCGCCTAAACTACCGCCAACATTACCAATAAACGCATCCATCAATGAAGGCAATTGTGCTGTAGAACCTTCTTTTATCATTCCAAGAGGCGTTGCAGTACTAACTGCATCTGCTCCAGGAGCAACCCATGTTGTCATTTCAATAGGCCATGATGTAACCAAAAAAACTCTTGCAGCTAAAGCAGGGTTCATAAAGTTACTTCCAATACCACCAAATGCTTGTTTAACAATTGCTATTGCAAATATAGCACCTATTACTGGAATCCACCATGGTGCACTTGCAGGTAAATTCATAGCTAATAATAAACCTGTTATAACAGCACTCCAGTCGTTAATAGTTACTTTTTTCTTTCTCAGCGTTTGAATTCCAGCCTCAGTTACTACAGCAGTACCTACTGATAAAGCTATAATAATTGCAGCATTAATACCAAAGAAATAAATACCAGCAAGTGTGGCAGGCAATAATGCAATAACGACATCCCTCATAATTGAACTTACAGTATCTTTCGATCTAATATGAGGCGATGATGAGACTCTTAACATTTTTTCCATCTCTATACCTCCTATTATTTAGTCTTTCTTCTTTGTGCTAAAATTTCACGCTTAGCAAGTCTTATAGATTCCAATAATGGTCTCTTTGAAGGACATACGAAAGAACATGTTCCACATTCAATACAATCTAATGCGTTATATTTTTCAGCCATTTCCAAGTTGTTAATCAGTGCATAAGCACTTATATATGATGGCTGTAAAAACGATGGACATGTTTCAACACATTTTCCACATTTAATACATTGACTTTCTTCAGGAATTCTAGCTTCTTCCTCAGTAAATACTAAAATACCTGATGTAGTTTTTGTAGAAGGAAATTGATCTGTATGAGTAGCAATACCCATCATCGGTCCACCCATAATAAGTTTCCCAATATTCTCTTCATAACCACCACATTGTTCAACAATTTCACTAATCATAGTTCCAACTTTGATTTTAATATTCTTAGGTTCTTTAATTCCTTTACCAGTAACAGTACAAATTCTATCTATTAATGGCATTCCTGTGTTAATGGCAGTAGCAATAGCCGCAGCAGTTGAAACATTATTTACAACAGCTCCAGCTTCCATAGGTAGTCCACCAGATGGAACTTCTCTTCCTGTAACAGCTGCAATTAATTGTTTCTCTGCACCTTGAGGATATTTAGTTCTTAATCCAACTATTTTAATACCTGGATTACCTTTTGCAGCTTCTTTCATAACTTTGATAGCTTCAGGTTTATTATCCTCAATTCCAATATAACCTTCTTTAAGATTAAAAACTTTCATTACTGCTTCTAATCCAAATATGATATCACTTGGATTTTCAAGCATTAATCTATAGTCATTTGTAAGATACGGTTCACATTCTGCACCATTTAAAATGACTACATCAATTTTTTTATCTGCTGGTGGAGATAATTTTACATGTGTAGGGAATCCAGCACCACCCATACCAACTATTCCGGCTTCCTTGATTATTTCAACAATTTCTTTTCCAGATAAATCATCTAATTTACCTTTTGGTTGCACACTTTCGTGTACTTCATTTTCCATATCATTTTCAATTGATATCGTTAAAGTACTTCCACCTAAAATCGCATGATTTTTAACAGCTTTTACAATACCAGATACACTTGAATGTATCGGCACTGAAACAAAGCCTCCGGCTTCACCTATTTTTTGCCCCACTTTCACTACGTCGCCTACTTTTACAAGCGAACTAGCAGGAGCGCCAATATGTTGGCGAAGAGGAATATGAACCATTGCTGGTTCAGCTGCGATTACTACAGGCTTATCTTCTGTGTATTCCTTCGAATGTGGAGGATGAATGCCACCTTTAAAAGACAGTAAACCCATTAATATTTCACCCCTTAAATTTAAATTATATAATATAATGTATACAAAAACAAAAAACCCTCATACACTATATTATTGTACTATAATAAGGGTTTCTGTCAATCGGAAATAAAGTTAATATTTTAACAATGTCCAATTTATTCATAAACATTAAAAATTCTTTGTAAAAGATTAATATACTCTTTATTGAAGTTACTAAAAGTCGAATGGTTTTTCTGCGTTATTGCTAAAGCTTCTTGAATAATACTAACAAATTCATCACCAAATGAATTTTCCCAAACTTCTCTATCCAATAATTGAATAAGCCTATCATTTATAGTATTTCTCAGTGACTTCGTACTTTCTTCATTTATTATCTTACTAGCCAAATCATCAAATAAGCCAAGAACACTATAAAATTCATTAACAGTATCTCCTAGCAAGTCAATTTCTATCTCTTTATCACTTTTGATTCCTATTGTTTTTTCTGGTATTACTCCTGAAGTAATAAAAGCATCACCAACTATTTCTTTCGCATCATCTAAAACCGAACCAATTTTATCATTTCCAAAATATGCCGAGTAAACAACTTTATATAGGTCATCTTTTTTAAATACAAAAGCACTTATGTTTTCACTATGTATAAAACTATCAGCCTTTTCTTTAGAACCTAGACTGGCCAACTGAACCATAGATAATACTAATTCATCTAGAGTCAATTGATATGTATATTCATTAGATTCATTTTCTTTTGGAATATCTTCCTCTATTACCGGTTCCTCTACTCTAGTATCATTTCCAGAAGAATTGATACTTAGAAGGATATACTTCGTTCCAAAGTATCCAATCAAAGGTGCTGAAAATATTAATATGATAACTATTATTAATGATCTTGTTGATTTCTTCAATTATATCCACCTCTTTGCAATTAATTATAACACAAAACATTTATCAAAAACCGTAAAAAGTCTCTTTTAGAGACTCTTGGTGCGAGAGGCGGGATTCGAACCCGCACGATCATAAGAACGCTACCCCCTCAAGGTAGTGCGTCTGCCAGTTCCGCCACTCTCGCATGTGCAAAGTCAATTATATATTTATGACTTTGGCTTGTCAAGTCCCATAACATTTAAGATTTCGTCTACTCTATTATACAAATCTTCTGTTTCCAAATTGTTCATAATAATTATATCTGCTTTTTTAATTTTACTCTCATTACTTCCTTGAGAATCAATTCGATTTAGAGCATCCGATTTATCGATATTATCCCTTTTCATCAACCGATCGAGTCGTATATCATCATCTAATGCAACACACCACACTTCATCGACTATTTTATCCAAGTTGGTTTCATATAGTAGTGCCGCATCGACGAAAACAATTTGTTCTGTTGAATTTTTAATTCTATTTAATATTTCATTTCTTATTAAAGGATGAAGTAAATTATTTAATTCACTTAGTTTATTCTTATCAGAAAAAACTATGGAACCAAGTTTTTTTCTATCCAAACTTCCATCTTCATTCAATATTTCTTTTCCAAAATTTTCAACAATCAAAATCAATCCTTTAGAATCGACCTCAACTACTTCTCTTGCTACTAAATCTGCATCTATTACTTCATACCCTTTTTCTATTAAATACTTTGAAACTGTCGATTTTCCAGAAGCTATATTTCCTGTTAATCCGATAATTTTTCTATTTGGTTTCATACCAACTATCACCTACATTCATATCTATAGTTAAAGGTATAGAAAGTTCAACAGCGTTCTCCATATTTCTCTTAACAATATCTTTAACAATTTCAATTTCGTTTTCTGTTGTATCAATGATCAGTTCATCGTGCACCTGTAAAATTAATTTAGAGCTTAAATTTCTCTCTTTCAATTCTCTATATACCTTGATCATAGCTATTTTTATAATATCAGCTGCACTACCTTGAATCGGTGTATTCATAGCAGTTCTCTCTGCAAAATTACGTCTCATGAAATTACTTGCATTGATTTCAGGAATAACTCTTTTTCTACCCATAATGGTTTCTACATAACCTTTATCTCTACAATCAAAAACCAATTTATCTAAATATGATTTTACAGTCGAATATTTGATAAAATAATTCTCGATATACAATTTTGCTTTTTTTCTTGAAATCCTTAAATTTTCAGATAGTCCATAATCACTGATACCATATACTATGCCAAAATTCACTCCTTTTGCTTCTCCTCTTTCTTTTGAAGTAACTTCATCTAGTGGAATATCAAAAACTTGTGAAGCGGTTAATGTATGAATATCTATGTTTTCTCTATATGCTTTCAACAAATTTTCATCTTGTGATAAATGTGCTAAAATCCTAAGTTCAATTTGACTATAATCCGCATCGACCAATTTATAATTTTTATCCGAAGGAACAAAAATCTTTCTAAGTTCTCTTCCCAAGTCTAAACGCACTGGAATATTTTGCATATTTGGTTCTGTTGAACTTAACCTTCCGGTTACCGCAACTGTTTGATTAAAACTTGAATGAACACGATGTGTTTTTTCATCCATAACCAATCTCAATCCATCGATATAAGTCGATTTCAATTTTGTGTATGTCCTATATTCGATAATCAACTCTATTATCGGGTGGTCATCTTTTAATTTAACCAATACATCGTGATTTGTTGAATACCCAGTTTTAGTTTTCTTTAATGCCTTAAGTCCTAGTTTATCAAAGAGTATCTGTCCAAGTTGTTTTGGTGAATTGATATTGAATTCTTCCATAGAATATTGATATATCAGTTTTTGAAGTTCCTCTATTCTCTTAGAAATTATTACATCCAATTCATCCAATATTTCCACATCAACTTTAAAACCGATATGCTCCATGTTTCCAAGTACTTCTATGAGAGGAATCTCAACCTGATTGTATAGATCTGTCAATTCTTTCTCTACCAATTGGTTTTTTAGATTATCTCTTGTCGAATCGATAAGCACTAAAATATTTTTTAAATATCCACTAATTTTATCTTCTTCAATATCATTGAATGGAATTTTTCCTTTTTTAGTTATTGTCTCTAATGATTCCATTTCCATATTTAGAAGATGCAAAGATAATTTCTCAACATCAGTACTTGTTCTATCTGGATAAAGCAAATAATGAGCAATTAATAAATCCTCAGAAATTCCTTTTAATTCAATACCATTAGCAAGCAAAGTCAAATAATCTTCCTTTAAAACAAATCCAATTTTTTTAATGCTTTCATCTTCAAAAACTTCTGCAAGAATTTTATTGTCATAAAAATAATATATATTATGATCGATCAGTACGCCAATTAGAATAATGCTGTAATTGATGTTCCCTGTTTTTTGACTTATTATTTTAAAAGTTAGTTCCTTGTTATCTTTTATTTCCTTAATGATTTCTTTTTCGTCAAAGTCGGTAACAACTTCATAATCTAATAATTTCTCACTGCGAGATATTGAATCAGTAAAACCCAAGTCCTTTAAAATCGCTGTCATTTCAAGTTTTACTAATAAATCGTATGATCCTTTTTTGGATATTCCATTAAATGTATACTCATCAATATTGAAATCTACAGGGATTTCTTTGATTATAGTTGCTAATTTTTTACTTAAAAATGCATTTTCACGGCTATCCATCAATAACGATTGAGTTCGTTTTGAAGCAATATTATCAATGTTTTCATATATTTCCCCAATTTCTCCAAATTCACTTATAAGTTTAACAGCTGTTTTCGCTCCAATTCCTCTTACACCTGGAATATTATCGGATGTATCGCCTGCCAACCCTTTATAATCTATAACATTCTCCGGATAAACTCCGAGTTCCTCAAAGACATCTTCTCTTTCAAATAACTTTACATCACTGATTCCCTTTTTAGTGATTGCAACTTTAATACTTTCATTTACCAACTGGAGAGTGTCTTTATCACCAGAAACTATTAAACTATCAATATTTTCTTTACTTGCCAAATGAGTTATCGTTCCAAGTAAATCATCTGCCTCAAACCCGGCCAATTCTACGCGGCTAATCCCGAATGCATCTAGGAGTTCCTTTAAAACAGGCATTTGCATCGCCAATTCCTCGGGCATGCCTTTTCTCGTTCCTTTATAATCATCATACTGCTTATGTCTAAATGTAGGTGCTCTCACATCAAATGCCACTACTAAATAATCCGGATTATAATTTTCAATTATCTTCTGAAGCATTTTCGTAAAACCTAGTATTGCATTTGTATATAAACCCTGAGAGTTTGTAAGTTTCGGCAGCGCATAAAAAGCTCTATTAACTAAACTATTCCCATCGATTATCACTAATTTTTCTTTCAATTTTTTTTCAGCTCCTTCATCATCTATTTTAATAAAAAAAACAAGCCCTATAAAGGGCTTTTGATTAATTTTTAAATTTTATTGATTAAGCTGCTTTTTATTTATTCTTTTTTATCCATCTCATTGGATTAATTTTCTTGATAATCCAATACAACACTGCTAATCCTAATCCCGCTAAAATGAATATTGGAATATAACTAAATACAAAGATAACCGAATTTTGAAGGAAATTCAAAACTCTATTGATATTCTTGATTATCCCTTCTTTTGCCTCTGTAAATATATTTCTATCTTCTGGGTTGATCTTTGAACTATCCAATACTTCTCTAAGTTGAATAGTTAAACTCGAATAATCAACTCTTTTATCGATGTTCTTTAAATTTCTAGTTAACCCGTCAATTTCATTTCTAACTCTTGAAAGCTCTCTTTCAATCTCTAAAATATCCGAAATATCTTCAGCCTTATCCATTATCTCTCTTAAACGCTGTTCTCTTACTTTTAAATTCTCAATCTGATTATCAATGTCGTAATAATAATCTGTTTGGTCTGTTGTATTAAGAGATTTCGTCCTGAATTCTCCTAAAGTTTCTACAAAAGTCACCAAATCCTCAAGCTGATCCGAAGGAACTCTCACATTTATACTTGCGTATCTCATTTCTTCCTGACTCTTGGTTTCTTCATAGTAGTAATAACCCGCATTCCCGATATTGGAATATTCGACATAACCCCCAACAGCATTAACCTGAGCATGGATACTGTTAAACGCCATTTCAATATCCTGAGTGTCTAACTCAATATGAATGCTTTTAATGATTTTTCTCTCTTCAAAAGCCTCTTCAGCAACCGCTTCACTCATAGTAAATTCCATCTCAGGATATGCTTCATCAGTTGCCATTTCATAATCGAGAGATTCCGTAGGCACGGCACCTCTTGAATCAAGATAATTGGAATCCATACCCTTCTCATACATCGCCATTGGAGCTTCAGCCTTAAAACCAAATGGTAGGAATAACATTCCTGCAGTTGTCATAACTCCTAAAAGCATAACTGCAGCTGCTCCTACAAACCATTTATAATGCCTTTGCATAAACGGTTGTGGTTTTTTATTTGTTCCCTTAAGCTCTTTCATTAAATTGTCATGGAAATCCTTTGGTAATTCAACATCGCCCAATGCCTTTAAATCTTCTTTGATTTTCTTCATTTCTTCATACTCCCGCTTGCAATCTTCACATTGATCAAGATGGGCATTAATTTCTTTTCTCTCTTCATCAGAGAGAATTTCAGAATCTATAAACAAATCTAAATTTTTTCTAATATCTTCACATTTCATCATTAACCCCCCCTAACCTATCAAACTCAGATAATCTGGATTTTGTTTTAATATTTCTTTCTTAAGCATAGCTCTTCCCCTGCTGATCCTCGATCGAACAGTCCCTATCGGTATTTGAAGAATATCCGAGATCTCATCATAAGTGAATCCTTGTATATCTTTTAAAACTACTACAACTCTATTTTCTTCATTAATATTCTGTAGTGCCTCATTAACCTTGTTCTTCACTTCTTTTTCTTCTGCATGTTCTTCCGGATTATCTTTTTTATTCTCACTTGGAATATCAATCATACTGTCTTCTATGGAAATAATCTTTTGATTCCCTCTTTTCTTCAAGAAATCTTTACTCGTATTTATAACTATACGATAAAGCCAAGTTGTAAAAGAAGATTCAAATCTAAATTTTGAAATATTTTTATATACTTTTATCAATGCATCTTGCGTAACATCTGAAGCATCATCATAATCACCTAGATATCTCAACGCTATGGCAAAAGCATTTTTCTCGTATTTTGAAATCAGTTTCTCAAAACTTTTCAGATCTCCATCAATACATTTTTTTATTAAATATACATCTATATCCGACATGTCTTCGCTCCCTTCAAAAGGCCTTCTCAATAATTAGACGATAAATTATTTTTAAAGTTCCCAATATATAAAAATTATACCCAATATACTATCAAGTAGTCTATATTAAGTTCATTTGCATAACAATCCAAAAAATAAAAAAAATGGTTTCTATAAAATACAGAAACCAATCTCTGAGTTTTTTCTTATTGTTCATTCATGGCAATTTTTCTGTTCACATTGTACGGCATAAAGTATGATTCGATTACATTGTCTTGATGATCTAGTTCAATCAAACCATTATGCATAAAATCATTTTTTAAAAAGTATCTTAAATCAATAACTTTTAAATGATTTTTATCATCCTCATTTACTTTCATTACGTGAAAGTTTGGTGAAAAATTACTGAAATACTGTCCTAAATTAGTTTTTAGCATAATATCTCTTGCATCTTTATTTCTCTTTAACTTTTCTCTAACAACATAATTCTTCTTCACCAAATTATATTGTCCAACAATATTATGAGATTTAGTGTTAATAATGAAATCCCATTTATGAAATGCCATCAAAGAAGGCATAACACACACTTTTTCCAGAGTATATCCAGAACTGAATGTTGCTGATAAATTCTTTTCAACTTTTTTCCTCATCAAATATCTAAATGCTATATATAGTGCAGCAATCACAGAAGTTCCTATATACGTGTATATATTTTGATTTTTATAAAAAATCAAAAATAAAGCAAGAACACTTATCATTGGATCATACAGCATCAGTACAGAAAGTTTTCGTTTTTTTCTAAAAACCATAGCCCCATAAGAATTCAAAATATCAAAAAACGTATGAGACAATGCCCCCATAAAGGTAAACATCAATACTCTGATAAAATTAAAGTCAGGATAGAAAAACGATAGCAATCCTGTTATTCCTATTGAAAACATCGCTAAAAAAGGAACCGAATGTGATTTTCCTCTATGATGTTCTAAGTACACCTTATCATTATAAAAAACTCTAGTTATAGCATCTAAATCCGGCGACATAGCACCAAGAGCAGCTCCTATTGAAATAGGATTCAATAAACTGACTGGATCACCTGAAAATGCAGATATTGCCAAACCAATAACTCCGTGGGTTATCGGATCCATTTACTCACCTCTTAAATTGTTAATTATGTAAACCTATTATGAATGATAACACACATATCCAATTTTTTAAAGTAAAAAGTATGCTATTTGCATACTTTTTTAATTCAATGTTTTTTCATTTAATTTTCTTCTCCATTTGCACTATAAATATCGAACTCAGAATCATCATAATCCCTATCCACTGCATAAACAATATAACCTCATGAAAAACAATCAGTCCAACCAATGTGCCTACAAGTGGTTCTACAGTTGCAGTGATCGACGCTCTACTCGATTCTAGATTGACAAGTCCACTCGTGTAAAAAATATATGCGAGCGCAGTTGGAAATAATCCAAGATTAATTACCTGAAGCCAAAAATATGTACCGTTTGTCAAAGCGCCATACTCTATCGTAAAAAGTATAGGCAGTAAAAATATAGAAGCAACTATGAAAGTGTAAGTCGTCACAGTCAAAACATGATACTTTCTAAGAGCGTATTTCCCGATGATGCTGTATAAAGCATAACCTAGTCCCGAACCTAATCCTGTTAACAACCCTAAAGATGAGATACTCTTTTGAGGTCCATTCAAATAACCCGTTACAAGCAAAAGGCCAATAAAAGTCAATATCAACGATAAAATTTTTGAAGGAGTGAACATCTCTTTAAATGCAAACCTTGAAATAATCGTGACAATGGCTGGTGCTGTATAAAGCAGAATAACAGCTACCGTTACACTTGTTTCTTCCATAGTGAAGAAATAGCACCAACTAAAAAAAACAATACTCAATAAACCCGTTCCGATAAAATAATAT
>DAOUQP010000111.1 GCA_030625575.1 Eubacteriales bacterium
GTTCTAAGTACACCTTGTCATTATAAAAAACTCTAGTTATAGCATCTAAATCCGGCGACATAGCACCAAGAGCAGCTCCTACTGAAATAGGATTCAACAAACTGACTGGATCACCTGAAAATGCAGATATTGCCAAACCAATAACTCCGTGGGTTATCGGATCCATTTACTCACCTCTTAAATTTTTAATTATGTAAACCTATATTGAATAATAACACACATATCCAATTTTTTAAAGTAAAATGTATGCTTTTTGCATACTTTTTTCAAACTATTTATTTCATTGAATATTCTTCTCCATTTGTACTACAAATATTGAACTCAAAATCATCAAAATCCCTATCCACTGTGTGAATAATATAACCTCATGAAAAACGATCAAGCCAATCAGAGTCCCAACTAATGGTTCTATTGTTGCAGTGATAGATGCTCTACTCGATTCTAGATTGACAAGTCCAGTCGTATAAAAAATATATGCGAGTGCAGTTGGAAATAATCCAAGATTTATTACCTGAAACCAAAAATATGTAATGTTAGTCAAAGCGCCATACTCTATTGTAAAAAGTATAGGAAACAAAAATATTGAAGCAACTATAAAAGTGTAAGTTGTTACAGTCAAAACATGATACTTTCTAAGAGCATACTTTCCGATAATGCTGTATAAAGCATAACCTAGTCCTGAACCTAATCCAGTCAACAAACCTAAAGATGAAATACTATTTTGAGGTCCATTTAAATATCCGGTTACAAGCAGAAGACCTATAAAAGTCAATATCAACGAGATGATTTTTGAAGTTGTAAACATCTCTTTAAAAGCGAATCTTGAAATAATTGTAACAATAGCGGGTGCTGTATAAAGAAGAATAACTGCTACTGACACACTCACTTCTTTTATAGTAAAAAAATAGCACCAACTAAAAAATACAATACTTAATAAACCAGTTCCAATGAAATAATATATATCCTTTACACGAATCTTTAATAATTTCTTATCTTTTATATATGTATATACTATTAATATACTCGTGGCACTTATTGCCCTTAATGCTACGATTTGCATTGTATTCAGTCCCATCAAGTATAAATCTTGTACAAAGATACTTATAATACCCCAAAGTGTAGCTCCTATAATAACACTCAAATAATATTTGTTCTTCATTAAGCCCTCCATTTATCCGATGACTATGTAGTATTTATCCATTATAACAGATTTAATTAAAACTATTTAATTTTCCGTAATATTTTGTTAGAATGTTATTGTATTTATTATATAAAAAAAAGGGGGCAAAACAATGTTTACAACAAAAGGCGTTATTGAAAAAGCTGATAAATTTGGTGCTCATAATTATCTTCCAACTGAAGTGGTTTTTTCAAAAGCAGAAGGTGTTTGGGTTGAAGACCCAGAAGGTAACAAATACATTGATATGTTAAGTGCATATTCTGCAATTAGTCATGGTCATAGACATCCCAAGATCATTCAGGCTGCGAAAGATCAAATGGATAAAGTGACGTTGACTTCACGTGCTTTTCATAATGAACTGCTAGGAGATTTTTATGAAAAGTTATCAGATTTAACTGGTAAAAACATGATTCTTCCTATGAATACTGGTGCAGAAGCAGTTGAAACAGCTTTAAAAGCTGCTAGAAGATGGGCTGTTGATGTAAAAGGCATAGAAGATGGAAAACAAGAAATCATTGTTTGTACAGGTAACTTCCACGGAAGAACAATTACTATCATTTCAATGAGTCCTGAACCAGCTTACAGAAGAGGCTATGGTCCTTTGACTCCTGGATTTAAAATGATTGAGTATGGAAATATTGAACAGTTGAAAGACGCAATAACAGAAAACACAGCTGCATTTTTAGTGGAACCTATTCAAGGCGAAGGTGGAATTATTATTCCTCCAGAAGGTTTCTTGAAAGAAGCGAGAAAAATCTGTACTGAAAACAACGTATTATTACTTGCCGATGAAGTGCAAACTGGATTTGCAAGAACTGGAAAGATGTTTGCCTGCATGCTTGAAGATGTAGAACCTGATATGTATATTTTAGGTAAAGCTTTAGGCGGTGGAGTTTACCCTGTTTCTGCCGTAGCTGCAAACGATGATATCTTAGGAGTATTCGAACCAGGTTCTCATGGCTCTACTTTCGGTGGTAACCCAGTAGGTTGTGCTGTAGCTATTGCTGCTATGGATCTTATGGTAGATGAAAATTATTGTGAACTGGCAATCGAAAAAGGCGAATACTTTATGAACCGTTTAAAAGAAATCAATAATCCTGATATTTTAGACGTAAGAGGTAAAGGATTATTAATCGGTATGGAATTCAAATATAATGTTCAAACTATTATTGATGATTTAAAAGATGTTGGCGTACTTGCTCATGATACTCATGAAACAGTTATTCGTTTTGCTCCTCCAATAATCATCACTAAAGAACAGATTGATTGGGCAATAGAAAGAATTAAAAAAGTTTTAGATAAATAGAAAAAACATTAGGGCTTGTTGATTAGTTGATCAGCAAGCTCTTTATTTGCCTTCAAATCAAAATTTCTTCTTTGTTATTCGTTTTTAATAAGCAATTTGGGGTATATATAAATTGTATTTTTTTATAAGGTGTGAGGATTAGCCTTCTTATATATGGGCACTTGGAATGCTATGAACAAATAGTGCAACCGACTTGATATGAGTCGGTTTTTTTAATTTTTAAAAATAAAACGAAGGGAGAATTGAGATGAAAACGAAAAAAATTATTTCACTGCTAATCATTTTAACTTTCATTGTTTCAATGTCAATACCGTCATTTGCAGCAAAACCTGTAAAATCGGAAATTACAGGAAGCATAACTATTGAAAAAATCGTTACTGGTACCTCAAGTATAACTGATTACACTGTAGAACTTTACAAGATCGGAAAACGTGACATGCTTACGTATGTAGATGAAGCTTCTGTATCAGTTGGAGCATCTTTTACTTTCGTAGATTTGCCTGAAGGAACTTATACACTTGTTGATGACACAGACCCAGATGCCATTATCGAACCGGCGTCAGTAAAAATTTGGAAGAAAAACACTGAAGACATTTTTACTTCTACTTCCACTTATTCAGAGCCACCTCCACCTCCACCACCAACAACTTATGATTACCTTGCACTCGGCGATTCTATCGCCACAGGAACAGTTGGAATTGGAAGTCCGACCTATAGCTATGTTTATCAATTCAATGATTATTTATCGAGTGTGCAAGAAAATACTACATTTACAAATTTAGCCCACGATGGTGATACATCCGGTGATTTACTTAATAAATTAAACAATGACTCTACTTTTATAGATGCAGTTGAAGAAGCCGAAATCATCACGATAAGTATCGGAGGCAATAATTTATTAGATGCAGGGAACTCACCTTATTTCACCAGCATAAATACAACCATTGCACTAGCGAATACCATCAAATTTGAAAGTGAATATCCAGCAATTATTACAAGAATCGCTTCATTGAACTCTGAAGTAGATATAATGGTTATGACATTATATAACCCATATAATGTATCTGATGGTTCAGGATCATTATATGATGACGATGCGTATCTTCATACAACAACAGACATTTATCTTTCTAGAATCAATGATGCCATTGAAGTTTCTGGCGCATATGAGTATGTAGATGTTGTAGATGTATACGGCACATTTGATTCATATGCTGAAAGTAACGACATGGATGACATCACACTTTTTTATGACGGATGGTTCTGGAGAGATCCGCATCCAAATCAAACAGGACAAAATATTATATATAGCCTCCACGAAAGTGTTTATGGTTCTATTCACTAATAATGAATACTATTTTGATAGCCCACTCACATGCTGTGAGAATGTCAAAAGAGCTTGCTGATATTATGCAAGCTCTTTTATTACTTCAAGTATTTCTTAATATCCTCGACTTTTAAAACTCTTCCCATTACTTTAACTTTGCCGTCTACAACTAAAGCTGGTGTTTTCATAACGCCATAAGCCATAATCTCTTTAAAATCCTCGACCTTTTCAACTGTTGCATCAATTCCTAGTTCCTTAACTGCTTCTTTAGTGTTATCATATAATTTCTTGCAATTTGAACATCCAGAGCCCAATATTTTTATAATCATAATTCATCTCTCCTTAAATAAACTTACAATGATTCAGCTTCGATATATATCTTTTCAATCTCCTCTTCAGGTATAAACCGAGAAAGTAAAAATGCAATGATAATTATTCCCGGAATATCAATCAACAATCTAGTTACTGCAAACTTTGAACCTAGAGAAGATAGTTCAAATAGAAACATGGGAATTTTAGTTGTAGACCATGCTCCAATGAATATAAGAACATTTGTAAATTTAACGCCCTTTTTCATAAATACAGCAGCAATTGGAAAAGCGCCATATAGTGGACCTGCTGCCGCAGAACCGATGACAAATGATAATATGATTCCTTTAATTCCCGACTTCTCGCCCATATACTTAATCATGGTTTCTCTTGGAACCCAAACATCCAACAATCCTAACAATAGAAATATCGGCGGAATAATCGATGCCATTTCAACAAATGCATATCCAGTTACGTTTACCGCTTTCAATCCCAGTTCACGATTTATCAAAAATATTATGGCTAATAATACTGCTGTTATAAAAAAGAACCTATACCTTTTAATCATAACCACCCTGCCACCTTTCCGATGATATATCCTACAAGCAAAGAGAAAAAAAACGCAATAATATTTCTTGTAACAGCAAGGCGTTTGCCGAAGTATTTCGATTCAACAGGAATTGTAATCGCTCCTACCATCATCAATGTTGAAACGAAAGTCCCTATCTGCATATATCCCGCTCCATTTTCAAGTAATAATGATGCTGCAGGAAAAGCGATAAATCCTGGGATTAAGGTTATAGCTCCTACTACTGCAGAAATCAACGTTCCATACCACCCTGATTCATTCCCGATGATTTTTGAAATAAATTCTGCATTGAAAACAGAAAGCACTATACCTACAAGCACAATAACACCTAGAAATTGAGGCAAAATATTTTCAAATGAATTCCACGCTTTTTTCAGTGCCTTTTTAGTCTTTGTTTTATCTTTATAATATGATATTCCCAAAAAACTTATCGTTATTATGTAAAAACTTTCATTCATACTTTCCACCAACTTTTCTGTAAATAACTAGATCAACCAATGTGCAATTCCATTAAATAAATATCCTACCAGTATAATCGCTATACCTGTTATAGCAACAAAAACTCCTATTAATTTAGGTTTGATAACTTTTCTAAGCAAAATCATTTCAGGAAGTGACAAAGCTGTTGTCGCCATCATAAATGAAAGAGCTGTTCCTATTCCCACTCCTTTGTTGATTAATGCTTCTGCAATGGGAATTGTTCCGAGTGCATTTGAATATAGCGGTATTCCAAAGATTACTGCCACTATAACTGCAAAAGGATTATCAGGTCCTGCATATTTTGCAAGTAGTGGAGCTGGTGCCCATCCGTGAATCAACGCACCAATACCTATACCTATCATTAAGAATATCCAAATTCTTTTAATAATATCCTTTACGTTACCAACGGCAAACTCAACTCTGTCTTTATGAGTCATCTCTTCAATATCTACTTCTCCTACCTTGATTTGATAAACATATTCTTCAACTTCACCCTCTAGTTTCATAGCGCCTATCAGTATTCCACCGACAACTCCAACTACAACACCTGTAGCTACGTATATTAAAGCGATTTTCCAACCGAATGAAGCCAGTAGAATTGCAAACGCCGCTTCATTTACAATCGGTGAAGTTATCAAGAATGAAAATGTTACACCAAGTGGAATACCCGCTTCAACAAATCCTATGAATAATGGAACAGATGAACAAGAACAAAATGGCGTTACGATTCCTAATAGTGATGCCATGATATTTCCTGTTATTCCACTAAATCTCTCCAGAATTTTCTTAGTCCGCTCTGGTGGGAAATAACTTCTGATATATGATATTGCAAAAATCATTATTCCTAAAAGAATGATGATTTTTATAGTATCGTAAAAGAAAAAGTGTACCCCGGATCCCAAATGTGTTTCCATAGAAATCTTTAATACATTTTCAACAAATAATCCAACTAAATAATCCAACCAATCAAACAATTATAGCTCCTCCAAATTCGTTTTAATGCTACTTACATTGCACTGCTTCAAATATATTTCTTTATAAACCAATCTATCACTGTCAATTTTCAACTCTGGATATCTTTCGAGATTCGATAAAATATGATTAATCAAATCACTTATTACAGCATCTCCAATATGCAATGAATAAAAAACAAATTGTTCTTTTCTCTTATCGATGACAAAACCCTTATCCCTAAGTTTTGCCAAATGTTTGGATACCTTTGGCTGAGAAAGTTCTAATACTCCACACATCTCACAAACACATAATTCTTGCTGTGCAAGCAAGACAACTATTCTAAACCTCGTTTCATCTGAAAGTATTTTAAAAAAATTCGTAAGTTGATTCATAATTATCCCCTTTCGATTTATTATCAAAGCGTATATACCCATATGCGTATATACGTATTATATGTTTAGATTTATTAATTGTCAATAA
>DAOUQP010000176.1 GCA_030625575.1 Eubacteriales bacterium
TATATTTACAGTTTGACATTTAATAAAGAGCTCTCCGAAGATATCGCTCAAGAGACTTGTGTTAAATTCATTATGAATTTGAGCAAGTTTGAGTATAAAGCCAAAGTGAGCACTTTGATGATTACTATAGGAAACAATCTACTAAAAGATTATTATAAGAAGAATAATAATCGAATTGTGCTTGAAAACAATTTTGATGATAAACAGATAAATTATGAAGCGAGAGAAATTTTGATGTCCATGGATGAAGAAACAAGAAAAATGTTTGTTCTTAAATATTATCATGGATATAATTACAAGGAAATCGGTAAAATTTTAGGAATCAAGGAAGGTACGGTAAAATCTAGATTTCACTATGCCATTAAGAATATTCGGGAGGAGGAAGAATAATGACAGATAAAAAAATAGATATTGTGTTTCCTGAGATAAACTTCGATACTAATGAAATTATTATAGAAGCGGAAAGAAGGATAAAAAGAAAGAATAATATGGACCAGATAAAATATATTGCAATATTAGTTGTTCTATCTATAGTGATGATTTCCTTTCTAGTGTATCATCAAAACTATTTCATTATTTTTCAGGTATTGTTGATGGGAATCATATCGCCTCTGGTTTTACTTTATAATTTTTATAAAAAGATAAAAGGGAAGGAGCATAACCATGGATACTAAAACATATATAGTGTTGTTTACATTTCTTTTCATTGTTTTAAGTATTCAAAGTTTTTGGATATTTAAAGATGCTGAAAAAAGAGGAATGAATAAATGGCTTTGGGGAATATTCGGGTTTTTAAATACTCCAACAAATTTGTTGATCTATCTTATTGTCTCTAGAACTTTGATAAAAAAAAACATTTGCAAGAACTGTGGGCATGGTAATAGTAAAAATGCAAAGTACTGTGAAAATTGTGGAGAAATTCTATATATAGATTAAGAGCATTATTAAAAGGGTATATCTTTTATAACTTAATAAAAGGTAGGTGGTTGGATGTATAATGCTTCGTTTGTTAACTTAACCATGATAGAATCTGACTTATCAACTTTATTCACAAGAGAAGAATATGCTTTAAACGATTACATTTTATTTGATTTTGAATTTAACAATAGGTTATATGTTTTTAGTGGTTTAGTTATTGGAAAAGAAAAAATGAATAACCAGTATCTCTATTTTATCGAAGTTTTTGATATGAATGCTGAACTTCTTGATAATATTGAGCGATACGAGAATGCTATCAGGAATGGAATAATGAATTAGTCTTGACATTAAACCGTAATTTGTTATGATAATAAAAAATGAATATCAGCAATGATGAGAATTAGTAGTGATTATTGGGATTTTAGAGATTAAGGTGGTTGGTGAAAACCTTAGCGAAGATAATTCATGAATTACATCTTTGAGCATCTGTAGGAAACTGCAGCGTTTATCATGCGTTAAATGATTTGAGGCATTTTTAATTAAATGTGAAAAAAGGTGGTACCACGGGAACACTCGTCCTTTAGGGAGAGTTGTTCCCTTTTTATTTTTTGAGGGGGTAAAAAAATATGAAGAATGTATATGATGTATTACTTGAAAGAGGATTTATCGAGCAGATGACTCATGAACAAGAAATAAAGGAATTGTTGGAAAAAGAAAAAGTGACTTTTTATATCGGATTTGACCCGACTGCGGATAGTTTGCATATTGGGCATTATCTTCAAATCATGGTAATGAGTTATATGCAACAATATGGACATAGACCTATTGCACTTATCGGCGGGGGAACAACCATGGTTGGTGATCCAAGTGATAGAACAGGTATGCGTCAACTGATGACTCAGGAAACTATTCGTGCCAACGGTGAAAATTTTAAGAAAGTATTTAAAAAGTTTTTAGAATTTGATGACGACAAAGCTATTATGGCAAATAATGCCGACTGGTTATTGGATTTAAATTACGTTGAATTTTTAAGAGAAATCGGTGTTCATTTTTCAGTAAATAGAATGCTGTCTGCGGAGTGTTATAAGAACAGAATGGAAAAAGGATTGACTTTCTTAGAGTTCAACTACATGATAATGCAGGCTTATGATTTTTACGTGCTTCACGATAAGTATGGCTGTAAAATGCAATTTGGTGGAAATGATCAATGGTCGAATATCTTGGCTGGAGCAGATTTAATCAGAAAAAAAGATAAGGAAGATGCATTCGGAATGACATTTGCTTTATTGACAAATAGTGAGGGTAAGAAAATGGGTAAGACTGAAAAGGGCGCACTCTGGTTGGATCCAGAAAAGACATCGCCTTATGAGTTTTATCAGTACTGGAGAAATGTTGATGATGCGGATGTTAAGAAATGTTTATCGCTGCTGACATTTTTACCAATGGATAAGGTAAATGAGCTTGGCTCTTTAGAAGGAGCGGAAATCAATAGATCAAAAGAAATTCTTGCCTTTGAAGTTACAAAACTTGTACATAGTGAAGAAGATGCAAACAAGGCTCAAGAGGCTTCGAAGGCTCTTTTTGGAAAGGGACAAGATTTAAGCAATGTTCCCACTGTGCAGTTGGAGAAGTCGAAAATTGAAGAAGGTCTTAAGATTATAGATTTGTTGGCAGAAAAAAATATTATTCAAACTAAATCTGAAGGTAGAAGAATGATTCAACAAAGTGGTATTTACTTAAATGATCAGACTGTTGAATCTCATGAATACTTGATAAGCATGAATGATTTTACTGATGGATTTGCAATGATTAGAAAAGGTAAGAAGAAATACTATAAAGTTGAATTAGTTTAGGTGCTGCAATGATTGGTATAGTAAAAAATATAAATTTAAGTGTTACTAGAGGTAAACCAAGGGTAAAAATCGACCAAGGTGAATTTATTAAGGGTGAAGGATTAAAAGGAGATAGCTACTTTGGAAGTAAAGTTGAAGTAGTTATGCTTCCTTATGTCAATCGTCTGGAAATTGAGAATTCAGAAGAGAATGGTTTATGCTTTGAAAGATTTCTGGAGACTTTATCCATTGATTTTAATGATTTCACACCTCAAAAGGGTGATGTTTTAACAATCGGAGCAGCAGAGTTTCAAGTGGCTTCTTTGGGAAAAAGGTGTTTTCCAGAATGTGAGATTGTTCAAAAGAAAAAAACGTGTGCTTTATCAAGAGGAGCGGTTTATCTTGATGTAATCAAGTC
>DAOUQP010000027.1 GCA_030625575.1 Eubacteriales bacterium
TTTTCTATGTTTATTATAACAAAGTTATTGGTATAAATTAAATGAAAAGGAGGTTATATTATGTTTAAAAAAATTTTACTTCCGGTAGATCGTCCTGATTATGATCAAAAGACCCTCGACGTTGTAAAAGATATGGCGTTAAAATACGGCAGTGAGGTAGTTATCTTCAATTCACAAGATTTATCTCCCAATATTTATTGGGTTAATGATCCGGTGATGATGAACCGTACACCTATTAACAATGAGGATTTTTCACGAGATATTGTTTCAAAGGTAGCCGAGTTTTTTAAAGATAGCGGTATAAAGATAACGGAATCAACTGCTATCGGCGATCCAGCTTCTGAAATACTTCACTTTACTGAAAACGACGAAACCATCGATATAATCGTAATGAGTACTCACGGTATGTCGACTACAAAACGATTCTTGCTTGGCAGTGTGACAAACAAAGTCGTTCATCATATTAATATTCCTATTCTTATTATTAGATAATTAAAAAACCCTAGCATTAGCTAGGGCTTTTATTATTGTGCATATATTTTAATTATATTTTTAACAACTTCAGAAGATTTTTCTAAAGATTCTAGCGGGATGAATTCAAATTTACCATGAAAATTTGCCCCTCCAGTGAAAACATTAGGTGTTAGAAGTCCCATATATGAAAGTCTTGAACCATCGGTCCCTCCTCTAATCGGTGCAATGTTCGGCTCAACATCCGCCATTTCCATTGCTTTGGCCGCTACATCTATTATATGCATATCATTTTCGCCAAATTTTTCAAGCATATTGTAATAAGAATCTTTTAGTTCTATTTCTACAGTATTTTCACCATATTTTTTATTAAGAAACTCAGCGATCTCTCCTACCATAACTTTTCTTTTTTCAAAGCTATCAATAAAATGATCTCTAATTATATAATTCATCTTGGTTTTTTCAACATTTCCCTCTAAATCATTTAAATGATAAAATCCTTCTCTCAACTCCGTAGAAGCAGGAATCTCATTATTAGGAAGCATATCGTTAAATTCCATTGCCATTAAAATAGCATTTTTCATTTTGTTTTTTGCACTACCAGGATGAATGTTTACGCCATTAATAGTAACTACGCAAGAAGCAGCATTGAAGTTTTCATAATTAAGTTCACCAATTTCTCCACCATCTATGGTATAAGCAAAGTCTGCAGCAAATTTCTCAACATCGAATCTATCAGCCCCTCTACCTATTTCTTCATCAGGAGTGAAAGCTATTTTTATAATTCCATGCGGAGTGTTTTCTTTGATGATTTCTTGTATGGCATTAAGAATTGAAGCAATCCCCGCTTTATCATCTGCACCTAGAAGCGTTGTTCCATCTGTTGTTATAAGTGTATTTCCCTTATACTGCTTTAAATTTGGAAAATCATCAACTTTCATAACAATTTTCAATTCTTCATTTAATACAATATCTTCACCGTCATAATCTTCAATCATCTTGGGTTTAACATCTTCTCCTGAAAAATCAGGTGAAGTATCCATATGGGCAATAAATCCAACAACCGGAACATCTTCATCAATATTTTTTTCTAAAGTGCCATAAACATACCCATGTTCATCCATATGCACATTTCCAAGTCCCATATCTTTCATCTCATCAACCAGCAAATTTGCTAAATTAAACTGTTTAGATGTACTAGGACAGGTATCCGATGTACAATCTGATTTTGTATCAATAGCAACATAATTTAAAAACCTATCTAATATTTTCATTTTTTTCCTCCACCTATATAGTTAAATAATTCAAAACAGTTTGCTCAAAAGCCTTCATTATTTTTCTTAATAATTTATTTTCTATATCGTACTTCATATCATCTATTTTATTAATCGGTAAAACGTGAATTGAAGTCCCTGTTAAAAAAGCTGCATCATAACTATTGATATCTTTTTTTGAAATATCTTTTTCAATGATATCGATGCCCATATTCATTAAAGTTTCAGCTAGTTTAGCGCGGGTAATTCCCGATAACACTTCTGACGAATCAGCTGAATAAACTTCATTTCCCTTTATAAAAAATACATTTGATCTAGATCCCTCTGTAATTTTACCTTCATGAAATAATAAAGCTTCGTAAATTTTTTCTTTTTCAATAAAACCACTTACGAATTCCTTATAATCATGATTGATATATTTTACGCTTGGATCTTTTCTCTCGTATTCCAAAGTCTTGACATGTACTCCATTTTCATACATCTTGGCATCCGGGTATATCCCTTCTACTATGAATCCAATCAAATGGCACTTATCATTATCTAAATATCCTTCAATGCGAATATTATTGTTACTGGCTTTTGTATGATTAAGCAAATCTCGTATAAGCTGTATGATTTTTTCCCTGTCGATTATAAATCCAGGGTCGTAAAATTGTATCGACGCTTCCATTCGATCCATGTGTTCTTCGAAATAAAGCACCTTTCCATCTATAATTCTCATTACTTCATAAACTTTATTTTCAATATTTTCAGGTATTTTCACTTTTTCAATATCTACAATATTTTCACAACAGATTCCATATGAATACTGCACCTAATCACCTCTAAACTCTTTTTTTAAGCCACGTTCCTTCTCTATAATAATAAAGATTTATTCCCATTTCAACTATTGATGCAACTAAAAATCCATACCAGATAAGATTAGGACTTTCTGGATATGTTTTTAATATGTAATACATGATTGGAATTTGGAATACCCATTTTGATACTATGCTGGAAACTGAATATGGAAAGTTGTAACCAGATCCCATAAAACAAGCTGAAATTCCAAAACTCACTGCGCTGAATATCATGCTGAAGATAATTATTTTCACCATCGGAATTCCCATTTCAATGATATTAGGTTCAAAAACAAATATTTTCATAATCTCCTTTGGATAACTAAAACTAATCAACGTTACCGATATCATCACCAGCATTCCGAAGGCGGCGCTTATTTTGGCCGTGGACTTAGAACGGTCGATATTTCCTTTCCCTAAATTCTGACCGACAATCGTACTTCCTCCCATACTCAATCCAAGTAAAGGCATCATTAAAAATCCGATTATCCTATTGCCGATGCCCATTACGGCGATAACTTCCGGCCCATAACCAGCCACTAATTTCAATACAACAATTGCAGAAAAATTTCTAAGCAGATTTTCAACTCCCATAGGTAAACCTATTGTCAATAGTTTATAATCCATCGCCCAATCAAGGCGAATGAAATCTCTGACTTTCATTTTAATTCTTGAATTCCCCTTAAAAAGGTAATACATCCCAAGTCCAAAGGCAAGAACATTGCTGATTACCGTCGCTAAAGCTGCACCAAAAACACCAAGCCCCAGACCTTTAACACCTATGATTGGAATCACATCAAACATCATTATAGGATCAAGAATAATATTTACAACAGCTGAACCTGTCATTATTATCATTTGCTTCTTTGATTCACCTATATTTCTGAGAGCTGTAACTATAGAAAAAAGCGCAAAGAGTATCGGTAAAGTCGCTATTCTTATATATCCATAGTCATAAATATATTGCAGTGTTTGGGTATCGGTAGTGAAAATTTTTGCAATTGGCTTTAAAAATATCGATAAAAACACTGCAATTACAGCAGCAATAACCATTTTGAAGAAAATAGTCTGACCAATAGCCCTTGCCGATTCCTCATAATCTCCTCGTCCGTAACTCTGAGAAATTAGGGAAATAGAGCTAACTCCAATTACTTCATTAACTACATCTGTAAGCCAAATAATAGTCATGATTATTGTAACAGAGGCTACGGCCAACCCTGATATTCTACCAATCCATATCAAATCTACAATGTCATAAAGAGTCTGTGACAAGAAACCTAACATAGTCGGTACTGCCATATATAATAAATTAATATATACATTTCCTTTGGTCAAATCTCTGTCCAAATATGTTTCCTCCTTAAACCGCACGTACATAGTTAAATTTTAACAAAAATAATCCTATATGAAAAGTTTTTTATGTGATTTTTAATTTTCCCACTTTCAAAAAGAACATTTGTTCGCTATAATATAATGTAGGAGTTGATTTTATGGAAAAAATTTATTTTCATATAGATGCGAATTCTGCCTATTTATCTTGGGAAGCCGTCTACCGCCTTCAGCAAGGAGAGCAGATAGATTTAAGAGATATCCCTTCTGTTGTTGGCGGCAATCCTAAAACAAGAAAAGGCATAATTCTTGCAAAATCCATACCTGCTAAAAAATATAATATTCAAACAGGAGAAACTTTATTTAAAGCCTTGCAAAAATGTCCTAATCTAAAAATCGTTTCTCCCAATTATCATTTATATATGAGAGCCAGCAATGCCATGCATGAAATTCTTAAAGAATATTCTCCAAACATTCAGCGTTTCTCTATTGATGAGAGTTTTTTAGATCTCAATTTTTCAAGTAAAACAGATTCTATTAAACTTGCTTTTGAAATCAAAGAAAGAATTAAAAAAGAACTTGGCTTTACAGTTAATATAGGTATCTCATCAAATAAACTTTTAGCCAAAGTCGCTTCAGATTTTGAAAAACCAAATAATGTTCACACTCTTTTTCCTAGTGAAATAAAAGAAAAAATGTGGCCGCTGCCTGTTAGTGATTTATTTATGGTTGGAAGAGCCACAACCCCTAAACTTCACAGAATAGGCATATACACCATTGGGGACTTGGCGAATACAGATCTCGATTATTTAAAATACACCTTAAAAAGTCACGGCAGACTCATATGGGAATACGCCAACGGTATTGAATCCTCCAGTATAAAAAGTGATAAAGACACTTCTATCAAAGGCATAGGTAATTCTACAACTCTACCTAGAGATATAGATCAATCAGAGAATGCTCTTATGTATCTTTTAGCATTGACAGAAATGGTCGCCATGCGTCTTCGTCACGCTGAAAAATTATGTAAAGTGGTGGTGATCAGCATAAAAAATACAGATTTATCTCATTATTCACACCAAACAACTCTTGTTTCGCCCACAGATGAAACCAACATCATATACGATGCAGTCAAGAATTTATTTCATCAAGCGTGGCACTTCCAGGCTATCAGGCATTTAGGAGTGAGAGTCACAGGATTTAGTGACAATGATTGTTATCAATACTCTATTTTCGATCATGGCAATCTAGAAAACATACGCACTTTAAATTCAACCATCGATGATTTAAGATTAAGATACGGTAAAGATATAATACTAAGAAGTACATTTTTACACAAAAAAGTAAAACCCGTCATAGGTGGCGTAGGGGAAGATGAATACAAAATGATGAGTAGCCTACTCTAGGTTTTTAACAATCAATCTACTATTAATCATTAAAATAACACTGCTTATGCAAGCAAGAAAAATAAAAGCTGTTTTAAAATTATAATTATCTGATATGTATCCGAAAATCGGAAATAGAATAATCATGTAAAAACTGAAAACCATACTGGCAACGGATAATACCGTTGCTCTTATATTGCTCTTGATTTCCCTGTTGATATAATCATTCATACCCACGAATATCAAGCTATCTATAAAAGTTATAACAATAAAAGCTGCAATATGCATCTCGCTTAAAGCGATTACCCATACAGACAGCACTGTCATGAAAGGAAAAATCAACAAAAATCTCTTCTGTCCTAATTTTTTCTCAATTCTACTTGCAGTCAACCCTCCTATGGTTCCCATTACAGAACTAAGTGCAAAAAATATACCGATTTCCAATTCTGATATGTTTTGTCCTTTCCAGTAGTTTTGTAGATAATAAAACAAAACAGTACCTACAGAAAGTATAAATTCCATTGAAAATATGAAAAACGACACTTTTTTATTGGTTCGAATAAGTAAATAACTTTCCTTTATAAGGCTTTTAAACTCTTGTAAAGGTCTCATTTCCTTTTGCTCGTCTTTTTTGTATTCAGGTTCGATAAAAGTAAATGCTTCAAATACAGCTACAACAGTAAATGCTATAGTTAAAATATATAACAGCGAATAATCATAACTGGCGATCCAGCCACCTACTAAAAATGAAATAAGTGCTGTCGTTTGATAAATACCTTCTATCCGCCCTGTAACTTTCAAGTATTTTTCTTCTTCATTCAGTTCTTTTAAAGTATCATAAAGAAGCGCTTCACCTGCACCGGATTCCAGGTTATAAGAAATAGCCGTGATAAAAAATCCAAAGGCGAACATATAAATATTATCGCCGATCAAAATAAAATAATTAGCAAAAGCAAATAGCACTCTTCCTAATATCCGGCTCGTTTTTCTCCCAAAAACATCAGCTATCATACCTGTAGGAATTTCCATCGAAAATGACGTTATATGAAACAAGGTCTCAAGCAAGCCCAAGTAAACAAGATCGACACCTTTATTAAAAAGATAAATCATCCAAAATCCATGTGTAAAATCTATTCTCAAAAACATAAAAAGATAATTTTTCCAAACATTGCTTCTAAGTCTCTTGATTCTATTTTCCATCTTCTTCTCCAATGATATCAAATATTTCTAATTGTTTTTCGCGATTAGATATAAGGTTGGCGAGTGTTATGCCTAAAAGCCTGACCTTTCCTTTATACTCGACTTTACCTAATAATTCTTTAAGTAATGGTTTAAAGTTTTTTTCGTCATCCGTATAAACTTCTAGACTTTTGCTTCTCGTCACCTGAGTGAAATCCTCAAATTTAATTTTAAGTACTATCGTTTTTGCAAGCATTTTTTTCTTAAGCAGCATTTCATTTACTTCATGCAAATATTTATAAGCCCTAGCCGATATTTCATCGAACACATCAGTATCCTCAGCGAATGTAATTTCAGTTCCTATTGATTTTCTTTCAGTATGCGAAGCGACTTTTCTTAAATCTATCCCTCTGATTTTATTATATATCTCTTCACCCATAGAACCTAAAAGATTAGTTAAAACATCTTTATCATATTCTAATAATTCTTCAATAGTGTATATCCCGATATTATTCAGTTTCTCCGCTGATTTTTTACCAAGACCGTGAATTTTCATTATCGATAAGGGTTTTAATATATCTGGTACATCTTCTTTTTTTATAACAAAAAAACCATCTGGTTTATCCCAGTCGCTGGCAAGTTTAGCAAGAAACATATTGTAAGATATTCCTACAGATACAGTCAGCCCCGTTTCCTTTTTTACCTTCTTTTTTATATATTTCCCTATATATTCAGCAGACAGATAAAGATTCGTAACATCCAAATACGCTTCATCTATAGACACTTTTACAATATCATCTGTAATTTCACTCAACAAACTAAAAATTTCTCTTGATATTTCCTCATATCGCTCATGTCTACCATGAACATAAATGCCATTAGGACATAACTTTTTAGCCTGAAAAATCGGCATGGCTGAGTGGACACCGAATTTCCTTGCTTCATAACTGCAAGTCGCAGCGACACCTCTTGATGAAGTACCACCTACAATGACTGGTTTTCCTCTGAGCTCGGGGAAATCGAGTTGTTCAACGGATGCAAAAAAAGCATCCATATCGACATGAATAATTTTTCTATCCAAAATACTTCACTGCTTCCTTCGCCTTTTCAAAATCATTCTCACGGACATAAATATTATAACCCGATATAGAATGACCACCTAAAACTCGAGATACCTCTCCCCAGCCTTCTGCCATATAATATGCATCTATTCCTTCACTTCTTAAAAAATCCACTACATTTTGGGCCATATATTCTTCTTGTACATTCATAATTTTTTTCTCTTCCATAACAAATTCTCCTTTAGTCCATTATACTAAAAGGTTTAAAAAAGAACAAAAAAATAAATCTTTAAATAAAACCTATTTGTAGATGTAGTAATAAATAACTTTTTTGTAATTAATTTGATGAGTATTTCTAGCTGGTCTATTTTACTGTTGTAGCATCATCGTATACTACAATCATTACATATAGTTGCTGCATAAGCAGGATTACAACTGTTTTTATTTTGCAGTGTTGTTGATAATGAATAAATTTAAAATTATTCTCTAACCTATAATAAACAGCGGTGTATATAAACCAGGATTATTCACATCTACTTTAACAGTATATGTTGCTAACCCCATATTATAGTTGAAGTACACTTCTCCATTTATTTTATCTACTACAACTCTATAAGCATACATATCAAAAATATAATATCTTGATATCTCTCCTTCATATTCCATTTCATTTATACTTTTTTTAATCAATTCTATATCTTTGTTAAATCTATCTGGATCTTCACCATTAGATTTTAGATTATCTTTTAAGCTGATTTTATAATTTTCTATACCTTCAAAACATAGGCTTTTAGCAGATTCTAAGGCTTTTTCTTTTAAAATGATAGTATCATTTTCATATTTTTCATCAATATATACAACTGTACGTGTATTTATTATAGAATTATTTTCACCATGAATATTTGGATTGAAACACTCCACTGTTCTATCCAAATATTCAGATATAAATCCAAGAGGAAGATAAACCAAACCATCAATAATTGTAGACTCTAGATCCATATGCTTTTCCTCTTCATTTACAATAATAGTGTTTTTCCCAATCATTAGTTTTATAATTTTACCATCATCATCAATAGTTACTTCATTCTTTTTATCATCCCAAACAACATTAATACCTACTTCTTCACTAACAACCTTTAGTGGAATTAAACTTATGTTATTTTTAATAATCATAGAAGCATTTTTTATTATCTTTCCATCAATATATATCGGTATGTAACCCTCATCTATTTCTACTTTTTCTCCATCAGAATAAATAATGAAATTAGATTCAGTTTGAAATGTAATAACAGATTCAGCTCTACCACTTAACTCATCTGCGGATGTACAAGCCGACAGCAAAAACACTGTAAGGACAATCAATATAGATAATTTTTTCATATAATACTCTCCTTTTTATTTTATATATTTTCACCTTATAATATTACCATATCAATTGCCATTTTGATACAATTAAGGATATTGTTGATTACTGATGTCTCTATATGCTTGATCACTATTTTTCTCACATAAATTTAATTTGCTAAAACACTTATATGAATGTCTCAAAGTTAATAACCGGCACAATTGATATTAAAAAAGAATAAAAAAAATAGATCTTTATAAGACCTATTAATCTTCCTCTATGCAAATTTCACCTTTTACTACAGCACTAATTGTCTTGGGAATCAATATAAGAACAACCATTATCAATAAAACAATTAAAACATATGCAATATATTTAAAAATCATTATTCCCAGCATATGATACATAAGCATTGTTGCAATGGCCATTGCCGATATCGGGAATGAATATGCCCACCACGACAGATAAAACTTGATCTTCGACAACATTTTATACTGCGTTAAAATAAATGTCGTTAGAAATAAAGCGAAGTAGTATAGTATCCTTGCAAAACTATCAACTTGATGAGTCAGTTTCACATATGATGTAAATCCAATTGCCGCTGGTGAAATAAGTATTGCCAAAGTTGGTAATAGTTTTTCAGGAAGCGGATGATGAAAAATTATTCTATGCATAAATATTGTAAAAAGCACAATCCAAAAAATTATTCCTATACTGTAAAAAAACCATGAAATTTCGGGATTATAATGCTGAACACCTGCAACAGGAACAAATAGATTCCCTACTACTGGAATAAACCATGCCGGATTGATGTGTTTGATTTCAAACTTGGGTTGCATCATCCAAATAGAAATTACTTTATACGTAAAAAACGCATGGATTGTCGTTCCAATAATCCAAAGTACTTTTGATGTCATCATATCAATACTTAAGAATGCGATGCTCAATAAAAGTATGCTGATGGAGATAGTCGGAAAAAAACTGAGTTTTACTGGATTCTCAAAATCGTCAACTGCCTCATGAGGATATTTAATAAGCTTTAACAAATATATTAAACTGATAATAGCAAACAATACAATTGCAATTGTTATTATCATAGTATCAATTATATAAGAAAGTCCTAGCAGCTCTTCAATTTTTTGAAAAACTATCGCTAGACCTGTCAATCCTAAAATTATAGAAAATGCCGATATTGGAAAATATTTAATTCTTTCTGTATTCATTGTTTTATTTCTCCTTTTATACTTTGTGAATTTGGTTATTTCATTCTACATACGTTTATGTAATTAGTAAAGAGATAAAACCATTTTAATGATATCGATATTCATTCTCAGTAAAGAATTAAAAAAACCTTCCTTTTTCAAGGAAGATTCATTATTCATATATGGTATTCTTCATCAGGCTTCATGATAATCACCTTTGAATTCTTCACTAATGCCTCAAATTCTTCTGGTGAAGCTTTAATTAAATCAAATGTATTATAATGAATCGGCACTACTTCTTTTGGCCCAATAAATTCAACAGCTTTAGCCGCATCCACAATATCCATAGTGAAATTGCCGCCTATAGGTAAGAATGCGATGTCTATTTTTTCATCTTCCAACAATTTCATATCCATCGTCAATCCAGTGTCACCAGCATGATAGATTTTTTTACCGTCTACTTCTATTAAAAATCCCGAAGGATTACCTCCATAAATCATTTTTCCTTCATCCATAATTGACGAGCCGTGTAGTGCAGGCGTCATCTTTACTATGCCAAAGTCCAGTTTCACTCGTCCCCCTATATGCATAGGATGAACATTGACAATTCCCTTAGATGAAAGATAATTGATAATTTCAAAGTTGGAAATAACCTTTGCATTCGTATCTTTTGCAATTTCAATAGTATCTCCAAGATGGTCGCCATGGCCATGTGTTACGAAAATATGAGATATATCTTTGAAATCACCTGGTTTGCTTTTAGTTTGAGGATTTCCACTCAAAAACGGATCAATGAGCGCTTTAAAACCATTACTTTCGATATAAAAAGCAGAATGACCTAAATATTTGATAATCAAAAATATTCCCCCTAACCCTTAATTATATTTAATTCACCAAAAGCTTCTCTCATATAATAATTAAGAGTATTTTCATCAAAATTACTACCGTCGTGAATTTTTCCTACACGTTTAATCTTAGGTTTCTTTTCACCAGGGACAATGTAACTAAGCACCATAGATTCAACAAAATCATCTTCAGGAATGTAATAACCTATTTTCACTTCTATAGATACATCTTTTCTAGTGAATTTTAAATAATGCTTCCTGATAGTAAGTTTTCCAATAACATCATTATCAGATTCAAATTTAATCTCCCCGTTCGCTGCTTCAATTATCTCACTCATATCAGATACAATATGCTTGAAATAGTTACGAATACCTACCTCGGCATCATCAATCTGATTAACTTGTTTCTTCTCATAACTCAATACTTTTATTTCCTCGCCGTAATATTCATTTAATTTTTTTAGTAGCTCTTCTTTAAAGTCATAAAAAAAATGTATTGTCATACTACCACTCCTTCCTCTGCTTTTTTTATATATACCCGAATATTTCTATATTTTAAACAAAATCCAGCGATTTGTTTCAATTTCATATTTTAGTTGATAAATTTTATTTTCACCATTAATCTCACTTTGGCAATCGAATACAAGCATCACATTCCCAGCATACTTTTCAACATCGCTTTTTATAATGCGTTCAACTTTTATAATTTCATACTTATCGTCATCTTTAACTTTAAATTTTATCGGTCTAATTTTACCTTCTTCGTTAAACCAAGCAATCATCTCAATTGATTTTGCTACTACTTTCACATTAAACACCTTCCTGACAAAAGAATAACACGAACTATCGTTCGCGTCAATTGATTTCTATAGGTTTATACATTATTTGACAAGTTCAAACTCGACACTTGTTTCAAACTCGATTTTTTCTTGAGAATCATATAATACAAATTTCGCTATTCCAATTGCTGTATATTTGCCGACAACCAAATCTATCTGTTCAATTTCTTTCAAAATTCGACTTTCAAAGTAATAGGACTGACCCTTCTTGATAGTCGTTACTTGCTCGGTCAATTCTATAAATGAATCAGTAAATTTCGATCCATTTTCTTGATTAACTAATACCGTGTTAACTATTGGGATATTGTGAACTAATGTTACTTTTTCTTTATCACCAATATATACAAGCTCTAACTTAATATTAATACCTTCGGTATCAATATTTGATATACTATAACGACTTTTTTCAGAGGTTATCCTTAGAAGAAAGTCTGAATTAATAGTCTCATTAATTACTTTGCTATCTTGATGATTACATCCTACCAAGAACATACTAATAAGCATTAACAAGACAATGAAATAAATACTGATTTTCATAAATACCTTGTATACTAAACTCATAAGATTCAGTATACTCTCCTTCCTTATATTTTTATATTTAACTTTGTATAATATAGTTAGTTACAGTTGTGGAGTATTTCATATATAACCTACAGCACAGATTGTTTTGAAGAGGGTATACCCACAACTGATTTCATTAAGATTAATTAGCTGGTTAACGCTATGACGTTTCATTTGCACCTTTTTCGTTGTCAGAATAACTACCGGAATCCGGCTTAGGGTCGTCATCATCATCTTTTTCCTGCTTGGCACTTTCCAGCAGACACTAGTTAATCTATAAACTCCTAATTGTTTTATTCTTCAAAGTAATCAGTGCTACTATGGATATTCCAATCGATAGTCCTATTGCTACAATAAACAGATTGAAGTTGTCTATACTATATCCCACCAAAAATGATGATAAAGGGACTGCCAACGTCGACAAAGAAGATCGTATGGACATTACCCTACCCATCATTTCTTTATCAATCGTTGTGGCATAGGCCAGATTGATAGGAACTTGAATGTAGATGGTTGTTATTCCGAATGAGAAGAATAGAATGACCATAGATACAATAAATATGTAAAAATTGTTCACTGCAGAATATATGATGTAATTGGCTGTGATACCGATGACCAGAAGTGCAAAAGCAACGAATCCGATGATGACTTTCATTCCGGTGCTGTACTTACTTTTTATTTTACTCAGATAGACGGACATAGTGATTCCGCCAAGACATAAAGATACTTGGACGATGGCTAGATAGATGGGATTCAGTTTCAATTGATTGTAAAACATATAAGGAATGAAGATGTTGAATATTCCAACCAAGAAAAAGTTCATCATTATTGCGAGTTTTATCAGCGATATGATGCTTTTCTTGGTTTTTATATATGTAAATCCTTCTTTTAAATCTTCGATGAACCGGTTGTCGGAAACCGTTTTTTGGTACTGAATCTTGATCGTCCATTCCAGATATGAAGCGAAAAAGAAAGATAGACCGTTTAATATAAGAAGCCATTTGTATCCGAAGATAGAAAATATTGCAGATGCAGCGAGAACACCAACAATCCTATTGAAATTACCGATGGTAGAAAATAGAGAATAGGCGCGGCTTAAGTCATCTTCCTCGACGATTAATGGAATCATACTGTTGTATGTCGGTTGATATATAGAAGTTATTATTGCATTGATAAATGCATTGATGAAAAACCATATCATTATTGTGGTGCTGTCTTTCAGAATGAATAATAGAATGCCCAACAGAATATCGGTAAGACCAAAGACAAAGTCGAGAATATATAAGATTTTCACTTTGTTGAATCTGTCTACAAATGGAGCCAATAAAGGAGATGCAACGACCATAATCAAATATGATACTCCAAAATATAGGGACATGAGCATAGCGCTGCCAGTAATTTTAAGTACAAATAAAGATGCTGCAAAATTGATAAAAACACTTCCAAATTGCGATATGAGAGAACTGAAAAAGAATTTCTTGAAATTTCTATTTTTAAATATTCTATCTACATTCATCTTTTTGATCATTAAAGTTATCTCCCCATAATATATTCCCATTCAGCCTAAGTATTTTTACCTTTTTATAGAATTATATAACAAATATTCTAGTTCTTCAAAACCATTAAAACCTTACTTAATGCAAATTTTATTTTAAAAAAGCAAAGTAGGAAAACTATTTATATAGCTTTCCTACTTTATTTGCAATAAATTAAATTTATTCTTTTCACATTGGATTGACATGCACCATGCAATGTTTAATGATCGGCAGTTCTTTTTCTAATAAATCATGTACTTTTTCCGCAATAGCATGTGATTGAAACAAAGATAAATTCCCATCAACGGATATTTCCAAATCTACATACAATCTATTTCCATGTGTTCTAGTCTTTAAAAGATCTATTCCCTCAATTCCATCAACAGATAATATCAATTTTTCAATTTTGTGAATGGTTTCCGAATCGGCGGCAGTATCCGTCAATTCTCTTATAGACTGCATATAGATACTTGCTGCAACTTTAATAATCAATACACCAATAACCATTGTAGCTATCGGCTCTAATATTGGATAGCCCATTTGAGCGCCAAATATACCTATAAATGCGCCAACAGAGGATAATGCATCGGATCGGTGATGCCAAGCATCTGCTTTTAATATAGACGATTTGATCTGTTTCGATGCTTTTATAGTGTAATGATACATCCATTCCTTAACCACAATAGAAATAGCAGCTGCATAAATTGCCAAGTTTGATGTGATTTCAATTTCCTTGTATCTGAAGTTGTTGTAACCTTTTGCTATAATTCCAAAAGCAGTCATAAATAACACTATCGCAAGGATTTTAGATAAAACAGGTTCAAACTTTTCATGTCCATAGGGATGATTTTCATCCTCTTCTTTTACAGAAATTTTAATGCCTATATATGCAATAACCGTACTTGCCACATCCGAAAGAGAATGAATACCATCGGCAATAATCGCTGAACTATTGCTTATAATTCCCGCTACGACTTTAATAATTGCCAATAATATATTTAGAGTAATCGTCACAATGGTAATTTTTTTTACTATTTTTTCTCTATTCTCCATAAACAATCCCTTTAAATAATAATTTTTTCAAGATCAGGTAAATATGTCTCTAAGTATTTTATATTGTGCTCTTTACAAGTAAAAATAATAACCTGTCTTTCTTTTGAAATGTTATTTATTAATTTTAATGTCGGTTGAAGCCTTTCAGCATCCCAGTTAGAAAAAGCTTCATCTAAAATAATCGGTAATTTTTCCTTATCCTGATCTAAATACTTGATAAGCGCTAATCTAAAAGATAAATATAATTGATTCTTCGTTCCCGCACTTATTTCGCTATCTGCTGAAATGATTTCTCCATTTTTATCTTTTAAATACATTTTTTCATCTTCTTCAATCAGAACATGTGTATATCTACCATTGGTCATTTCTGCAAAATAATTACTAGTCAATTTCAAAACATCAGGTTGATTTTTTTCTCTATACTTTTCATCAGCTCTAGTGATAACCTGTTGTAGAATTGAAAGAATATCGTACTTGTCTGCATACTCTTTCAATTCCTGATTTTTATACTCGATTTTACCATCTATGATATCTAAAGTATCTCCAGTAATTTTATGCTCTATTTCAGTTTTAAGTTGAATGTTTCTCTTTGCTTTTTCAGTCTTCATAATCTGCAAAGATTCAATATCATTTTCAACTATAATTAAATAATCTTTACTGATCATCGATTGATCAAGACCTTCAATTTCATCTTTCAATTGGTTCATATTGAAGTTTTCAGCAAGCTCGGATTCATAGTGAATAATACGCTCTCTAACAACCAAATATTTCTCAATATTACTATAACCGATTTCAAAATTTCCATTACCTAGTTTATTAATTGTATTTTCCAGTAAACCGTTTTTATTCTCCATTTGCTCTAATTTAATTCTCAATTCACTTACTTCTTTTTTCTCCTGAGTTATATTATTCATTAATTCAGAATTCAATCTGGATTTCGTAATAGCTTCATTAAGAACTTGAATAAATATTTTCACATTTGTAACATCGTCGAATTTTGAAAAAACCTCATCATAATCTTGCAATAATTTCAACTCGTTTTCTTCAAGCTCTTGTTTTTTAGAAATCAATTCATCAATAAGCTTCTTTATTGCAGCATAACTTTCTAGATTTTTTAAATTAATCTCAGTAAAATTATTAGCAATTTCAAATAAGATATCAATGCTTTTCAATTCCTTTTTAAGTAATTCCAAGCTGCTGTTTTTTGATTTTTCTCTTCGATCAAAATAATCAAATATTACTATCAATAGAGTGATTGCAAGAACAGCTGTGCCAAATATATTTTGTGTGAAAATCCCAACTCCCAAGAGACCCAAAATAACCAATGTTTTTATAATGACTAATGGTCCTCTTGATTTATTGCTTTCTTCTTCTTTTGACTTGTAAAATAAAGTTTGAATCATTTTAAAATCAAAATTGACTACTTTGTTTATATTTTCTTTAAACAAATACCCTGATTCATTAATCAGTTTTTTACCATTCATTTCGATGTATTCATCAATTTTTTCAATATCATTTTTAGCTTTGTTGACACTTTCATCTAATTTTTCTATATCATCTATATGTTTTTGATAATTTAGGGCTACTTTTTCATCGTAAGAAAGAGTCTCAAGTTTATTTTCTTTTAAAGACAACTTACTCTCTTTTTCATTTAAACTCTCTTTATATGATGACAATGACTTTTTAACTGTTTGATACTGCACTAAAACATCTCTATCCAAACGTTCATAGTGTTCATAATTCTCAACATTCGCTTTTAAATTTTCAATCTTGTTGATTAATTCAATAGGTCTAAGATAACGATTGATTTGATTTTTCAAATTCACTTTCCCAATGATTTTTTGATCGACTTCAACTAGCTCTTTTTCAAGTTTCTGAATATCTTCCGACATTACTCTTACTTCATGATAAAGATTCACCTTATCTTTTTTCTCTTTTTTTAGTTCTTTAATTTCATTGTTCAATTGATTTATCGTCTGCTTATTTCCACGACTTCTAGCATTATATATATTCTTGATGTCTTCATCCAATTGCTGAATTACAGTTTTTGGAGAAATATTGCTATTCCCATAATTAAGCACCAATTTATCCTGAAGTTCACTAAAAGATTTCGTTTCGATTTCCTTTAGTTGTTCACTAGTTATCTTATATACATTGCTATAGATATTTCTTGATATATTCTCTGCCTCCGGCAGGGCTTTATTATTGATATTTGTGACTTCCAATCCATCTTCAATCATCGATTTAATATTATTTGACAATAATCTTTTAACGTTCAGCATTTTCCCAATACCATTAAGATAAGACATGGCAATATTCAATCTTTCACCATTCCAAGGAAGATATCTATGTTTATCTTTATTAGAACGTTCAAATCCAAAAATCAATTCAATAACAGCTGAGACAATTGTTGTCTTTCCTGTTTCGTTTTTTCCATATATTAGATTGGGACGATTCTCTGATAATTTGATTACCTTTTTATTATCAAATTTACCGTATTCAAATAACGTAATCTCATTTATTTTCATAATTTATCACCTGCAAAATATGTCATAATCAACTCAACCAATTCTTCTTTATGCTCACTGATCAACATTTCAATATCTTGATCATCTTCAAATCTTTGAAATTTCAATGATTTTAAATTTCTAAGCAGCTTTTTATCACTCCCGGGATTATCTATGAGCTCAATAATATCTTCTAAAACCATATTGTCTTGAATAAGAGTTTCTAATTTTACAACATTCTTTAATTGATTTTTCTTTATTTCAATAGATTTAACATCTAAATCTTGAGCTAATTCTTCTTCTAGGTATCCAATGTTTTCCATCGAGTTTAAATATTTCACCATGTTTGTTTGCCCAGTAATATAAACTCTGACAATCATATTTTTCGGAGAATAACTATAACTTTTTAGTTCATCGCCAATAAGACCTTTTAATATATTATAAAAATCATAATCAGATTCATACTCTCCACTGATATCTATTGTTATCTGTTCAAAAAACAAAGAATTAAATGGTATGAATTCTACTTCAATGGAATCCTCGTTAAGCTTAATTAAATTACCACCTTTAATCCCGGTTTCATTAATATTGAGCCCTTGAATCGTCCCTGAATAATAAATCGGATAATTTTTAAATTGAATCCACTGATGAATATGCCCCAGCGCCCAATAATCATACTTTTTTTCCAACATATCACCCAATGAAGTAGGCATGTATTTCCCCTTTGTTTCATCAGCTTCAACGTTTTCAACCATTGTATGAGCTACCGCCACTACTGGTCTCTCATCCATTTTTCGTGGGAACTTTCTAATTAAATTTCTTTTTTCATTATCATTTAAATGCCCTACACCAATAATACGGCATTCACTATCTTTTTTATCTTTAATAACATATTCCGTTGGGATATCGCGATCAAAGATATGTACATTCTCTCCAAACTTTGTTTTTAAATATATTACGGGATCGTGGTTTCCTGGTGCATAAAATACATGTATTTTTTCTTCTCTTAATTTTTCAAAACTTTCCCATAAAAATTTTTCACTGCTCAAAGAAATTCTTTCATTGTCAAACAAATCACCTGCAATTAAAAGACCATCAATTTCTTCTTTTATGCAAAAATTAATAGCTTTTGTAAAAGCATCTTTCTGACTGATTTTTAAATCTCTTCTGATATGTGAATCTTTACTTGATAAAGGTGCATCAAAATGAACATCAGCTATATGTAAGAACTTAAACATGACAATCCTCCTTTTCTAATCTATTTTATCATATAATCTGATAAAAAAGTTTAATCCTTTATTATTTTAGTATATAATATTATTAAGATATACTACATAATTTGGGGGAATGATTATGGACCAAATCTATAATGAGATATACAAAGTCATAAATCTTTTCCAAGAAAATAAATATCAAAAGATTTATATGGGAGAATCAATAAAAGATTCAACTTTAACTATTGTTATAAGTGAATTTATAAAATCCAATTTGATAGACAAGAATTTTATCGATATTTTAAAAAACAATTTAGATAATCTCTTGTATTTTACTGAAGATGAAACCACCGTTACCTTTATTACTAGATATGATGAGGGTATGAGCATTTTTCAAGTTATAGAAAACATTCCTAACACAACAAATTTTAGAACAAATATTTTACATGATTATCTTAACAAACTGAGAAAATTCGACAATTTATTACCGATTTTTCAATTTATACTAGCATCACATTCACAATTCTATGTTAAAGACAACGAACTTATTCATAATGAATTAATTATTATTGATGAAGATAAAATAAATACATCATTAGAATTTACCGATATTAAAAAGGTCATAAAAGAATTTGCATTAAAAGTTCTCGATTATACTCCATCTACTGAAGATACCGAATTAATTACACTTTTAAGAAACTTCTTCAATGATTTAGAATCAGATATATCATTGAATTCTATTGATAAAATTTATGAAGCTTATAAAAAAATTTATATCTACGATATGTACTTAGATAAAAAAAATGTTTCAACAAAATCAGCCTATATTGCTACAGGTGCGAAAAGCACTCCCGATACTTCGATCAAGGATGAACACACTCAAAAAAAAGGCTTTATTCTTCCTTTTTCCAATAATAAAATTTTGCTTTTCAATAAAGAAAAATACGCTGTTAACCCGCTGTATATTTCTCTTATAATCATCGCTATTGCAATCGGCTTGTTTGCAATTTTCACACCGATGATTATGCGTATAAATGATACAGATATACCAATAGCTTCTTTTGAAAAAGAAAGATTCGAGGACCAATGGAAATTTATAAACATGAGCAAAACATTCGACAATAACAACAAGATAGCAGAAGTTGAATGGAAAATTTACTCTGACAATGAACTGATCAATACTTTCAATACTTATAATTTAAATCTTACCTTCAATACAGAGGGAATTTATAAAATCACATTACGAATAATGGATTCTTATGGTAATTGGAGTTCACCTTATACAGAAGAGATTTTTCACACACTATTGAACCTCGATCCTATTGATGAACAGGATCCTCCAACAGGGACCGGTATTGAAGCTTTAAATAGTTATACAATCGGTTTCAATGGTGATCTTTCTTTTGATGAATCAAAATTTAGGGCGGGAAACAAATCTATAAAAATGGTGTTTTCAGGAGATGAGACACACAGCGTTGATTTAAACGGATTATTTTTAGATAATAATGTAAAAATTTCATTTTGGATAAATGCAACCGATGATGCTCCATTAACCATTACCGCTACAGGAATTAATGATGGGAATGAAATATTTTCTATATCTAGAGTCCATTATCCGAAAATAGATCAGTGGCAAAAAATCACTTTTACAACTAACACTTCTTATGTAAACAATTTAAAAATTAGTGTGAATGCAGAAGACTTAACTTTATGGATAGATGATATTGAAGTCAATTCATATAAATAGATGATTATCTAGTAGATAATCATCTTATTTTTTTTGCTATATATGCATTTTAACAATACCCTGCTTAGTATCTTTATTCCCTCTTCAATGCTGTCTTCTTCTATACTTCCTAGACTCAATCTAATATAAGACCGGTCTATCAACACTTTATTAATATAAAAATCTGAACCTATATTAAATATGATGTTTTCTTTTTTTGCTTCTTTCAACAAGGTTTGCGCATCAATTCCTTCAGGAAGTTTTACCCAAAAACTTATTCCGCCATTCGGCATAGACACTTCAACGTCTTTAGGCATATAGTCTCTTATTAATCTATACACTGTATCCATTTTTCTTTTGAATACCTTGTTGATTTTGTCTATGTGATGAATATAGTTATCACTACTTATAAAATCAGCTAAAGTTCTCTGCAGTATTCCCGATGTTGAAATATCTGTCATAGCCTTGATATTCTCTATTCCATCAATCAATCTATCTGGAATCACAATGTAAGAAACCCTTAAACCAGGCATTAAAATCTTTGAAAAACTTTTGATGTATATGACTCTTTTATAATCATCTAAACTTTTTAAGCTAATTACTTTATTGCCGTAATTTATTTCATTTGTATAATCATCTTCAATAATATAGAAATCATGTTTTTCAGCTAAATCTAAAATCCTTCTTTTCGATTCATCTGAATAAGAAATACCGGTTGGATTTTGAAAATTCGGCATTGTGTACATAAGCTTAGGATTGTTCCAGTCAAGCTCTTTTTCAAGTTTATCAATATCCAGATCATTCTTTAAAAAAGGTATCCCTGTAATTTTGACACCCATTGATTTAAAATAATGGTATGCGCCTTTATAAGTAGGATTTTCAATAAATACATGATTGTTTTTTTGAAGCAAATTTCTCGAGACAATATCAATTCCTTGTTGTGCACCGGAAATAATCATAATATTTTCAATCTGAGTATCTATCCCTTGCATATGAAGTATCTTCTTTATCTCTCTTCTTAGTGGCTCGTATCCAACAGAATTATGATATAAAAAAGCTTTTCCTTTATCCCTCATTAAAACTCTGTTAAATGATTCTTTGAACTCTTCTACAGGAAAATAATCTGTTGAGATAATTGACTGACTAAAATCAAATTTATAATTTTCCCTGACAATATCTATGCTTTCAATCTCTACATCACTGAATTCTTTGACATAGGTTCCTTTACCGGAAATTTTATAAACATATCCTTTATTCTCTAAACAATGATAGGCAGTTACAACAGTGTCCTTATTAACTGAAAAGATTTCCGACATTTTTCTAATAGAAGGCAAAGCATCATGAGGAGATAATTCTTGATTAAGAATCAACTTTTCAATATGATTTGCAATATTCAAGTAAATCGGAAGTTTCTTGTTCATTACAATATTCCACATAAAATTTCCTCCAATAAAAAAACCTCCATAAAATGAAGGTCCAAGATGCCGTTATTGATACAATTCAGGACCACGTCTCACAACGTGGGTGCACGACCTGCTGTTTCTGACTTCCTCTTAAAAGAGGCATGTCATCCGCAGTAGGACACGAACTCCCTAATTCAATTTGGTGGTTGAATGATATACCATAACGTACATCTCAGGCTACTTATATTATACACGAAAACCCACATTTTTTCAAAGCCTAGTTGATAATGCCTAATAGGAGATTTTTACTCCATCCTCGATAAATTCAGACGGATTTATAATAACTGTATCTCC
>DAOUQP010000036.1 GCA_030625575.1 Eubacteriales bacterium
GTAATTCGTTTTGGTGTTGCACGTGGTGTATTCTCAAATGAAGCTGGTTTAGGTTCTGCACCTATCGCTCATGCTGCATCTAAAAACAACGATCCAATCAAGCAAGGTATCATCGCATCATTAGCTACTTTCCTAGATACATTAGTTGTTTGTTCTATGACAGCATTTGTAATTTTAGTATCAGGATATGTAACACTTGATAGTTCTACAGGGTTGATGGCAATTAAGGATGGATTATCTGGAGCAGCATTGACTACTCAAGCATTTAATAGTGCTTTACCTGGACTTGGTGGATTTATTGTATCGTTCGGGCTAATATTCTTTGCATTTTCAACAATTATCGGCTGGTACTATTATGGTTCTAAATCATTAGAGTACATTGCTGGTGTTAAAGCAGTTGAATATTACAAGTACGCATGGGTAGCGTTAGTATTCTTTGGTGCTATTTATAAAGTGGATTTAGTTTGGGCGTTATCTGATACTTTCAACGGATTAATGGCTATTCCAAACTTGATTGCATTATTGGCATTAAGCCCAATGATATTCAAGGCACTTAAAGCGAGTGAAAAAGGATTAATAAGCGACAAAGAAAAATCTGCATAAGATAAAAATATATTGATTATAGAAAAGAGAAAGTCAAAAATGACTTTCTCTTTTTATGTGAATTTTTTTAAATTAATTCATTTATCGATATAGATTTTAAACTGACAAACTTCATCGCCTTTTAAAATGGATTGTATGATTTCTATTTTCACTTCACTTTGGGTTATAGTTTTCCAAATATCTCTATAATAACCCCCACCGCAATAACAGTATTCATAAGGAATTGCTTCACCATTTTTTATAGACTCCTTAATTCTTGGACAGTGACAATATAAAGATTGTTTCTCTTGTGAATTATTCGACTTAAAATATTCGTGAAACTCTGCTGGTATTTTTGTCGCAAGAATTGTGTTTCCATCAAGCTTACCTGCTACTCCCCAATTATGGTCTTTAATGTATTGAAGTTCGCTGTCCGACAATGATTTATAATCTACAATATCTTTCTCGAATTTTTCTTGTAGTTTATGATGGACTAATTCTAAATCTTTCGTTTCTTTATAGAGTTTTGCAAATGGCTCCAAGTCACCCCTAGAATAAAAGCATGCAGATTCTGTTAAAATATCATGAATCTCTTCGTTGGAGAAATTCAATTTGAGCAGTCTTATAAGTTCTCTTGTTTGCTCTAGTGGAGTCGAATATTTATCAACTTCACTCATGATTTCAAGTTCACTATACTTGGCAATGTTTGCAGCAACTTTTCTTAACCATAGAGTATTAAAATTCTCCATAAAAAAACCCCTTTATCATTATTATATCTTTTTATTTACAAAAATCTAATGATAAAGAGGATTAATATTCTATTCTTGGTTATTTGCAGCTTCGTCTTTCGCCATACAGCATTTCTTATATTTTTTACCGCTTCCACAAGGGCACGGATCGTTTCTACCTATTTTCACTTTAGGTGCGATCGCTTTTGAATCTCTAAAGTCTTTTTTAATGTTTTTTTGTTGCTCTTTAGTTAATATTGTATTCCATTCCTTGATGTTATAAAGCCATTTGGCTTTTGCATCATGCATATTGAAATATAGTTTTTCGTAGTTGATTGTAAAAGAAATAGGAGTATCGAGTTCATAATCATCTAGATTCAACTCTGTTTCTAGTGAAGGATTGATACCGTCTAAAAATCCGGTAAATGTAACTTCATCCACTTCGTTTGCGTCTGCTAAATCTTTAATGGTGCCCTCGATAACATTGCTTTCTAGTTTCAATATTTTTTTGTAGATTCCTTCTTCTTCTTTTAAATACTCTTTCCAAAATTGAGAATATTGTTCAGGACTCATCTCGCTTTCGGTAATGTTTTTCCATGTTTCATATGGTTTCATTTTTTTAATCACCTTTCTTAAATAATTGTATATAATAATGGCACTAGAATTGGTACTAGTGCAGTTAATAACACACCGCTTACAAATGCCACGATAGTTGTATTACTATCGGTATTGTTTGATATAACAGGCAAGGTAGTATCCATTGCCGTTGCTCCCGCAGGCCCTATTGCAGATAGATAGTTCAGTTTTATCGCTACTAAAGGTACGATGAGAAAAGTTATCAATTCTCTAAATATGTTTGAAAGAAAGGCTATTGAGCCAAGCTCTGCATTTCCTATATTGGTGAGAATAACACCGGATAAACTATACCAACCGAAGCCGGCAGAAATTGCAAGTCCTTCGTTGAGTTGCATATTAAAAATCAGTGCAGTCGTCACTCCGCCAAATAGGCTACCAAACACAACGGAGAGAGTAACTATTAGTATACTATAAATTTTATCTTTAATGTTCGATAATGTGGATTTATTTGAGCCGATATCGAGTCCAACAGATAGCAGTAATATTGCCAAGGTGACTTGACTTAAAAAATCCAGATTGTGAACAATATAACTTCCAGAAAAAAACATACCGAAAAGTATTCCAAGAGAAACGGAAACTAGTACAATTATCGTCAAGATAAATTCCTCCTTAGCATGTGCGTCACAGTAAATATTGTCAGTACGCTGAATATTACTGTCAATAAACTGAAAGTTATTGCTTTTAGCCCAATAAGACTTAAATTGCTGATTATTTCAGGATTTGAACCGATTGATACTCCCATGAAAAATAGAAGGACGGTTAGACCTAAAACCTGAAATTTTGAATTTATTTTTTTAAGACTATCGGTCCACTTAATATAAATACCAAATACAATTCCGAGTGTTACAGTTACAGCAATTGACCACATATAAACCTCCATAATTTTTGCTCACATAGGGAGTGTATCATTAATTAAATTGTTATGTCAATTGTAACTCAAACAGAATCTTTGTTATAATAAATAAAAACAGGAGAATTAGATATGGAAAAAGTATTTATAACTGATTTGGACGGTACATTATTAAATGATGATGGACAACTCAGCAATGAAAGTAGAAATATTTTAACTGCTCTTATTGATAATGGAGTAAAATTTACCGTAGCAAGTGCAAGAAGTATTGATTCTATCAGAGAAGTCATTAAGGATTTGCCGATAAATATGCCTATTATTGAATTTAATGGTTCATATATTTCTGACTATCATTCTGGAGAAAAGTTATTGATTAATCATATGAATAGAAGTTATAACGAAAAAATTTATAATATTATTGAAAGTCATAATGTATCAATGATAATCACAACTCATGAGAATGATAGTGATTATATAACTTTTAATACAAAAAATATGAAGTTAGGTGCACTTCATTATATTGATTATAGAAAAAGTCATGATAACGGAAGATTGATCAATACTGAAAATGTGAAAAGAGTTCTAGATAAAGATATTATCTGTTTCAATATTATCGATAAAGAAAACATTGTAAAAGAGATCCACGATAAACTTATTGAAACTTTTGGCGATGAGTTGGAAGTGCATATGATGAGGGGAACATACTCGGAGGAGTGGTACTGGCTTAATGTCGCTGACCCTTCCGGTACAAAAGCTCATGCTATAAAAACTTTTAAAGAAATGTTTCTGAAAGATACAGATATTCTTTATGTTTTTGGAGATAATAATAACGATTTGGGAATGTTTGAAATTGCAGATGTGCCTGTAGCGTTGGAGAATAGTATTTTGCAATTAAAACAATTATCGAAGGTGCAAATCGGGTATAACTATGATAATAGCGTTGCAAAATATATAGAGAAAGAATGCGGGAAATAATTATGAAAAAAATTGATGAAAGAGATACGATGTTTGCTAGAATGGCATGGTCGAAGAATTCTGATGCTTACAACGATTATTATCGGAGAAATCCTGAAAAACTCAGTTTTGACGAGGAACTTAGAAGTTTGCCGAATCTATCGGAAGAGGGAACAGCAACATATGATCCAATAGATTCTAGGATCGCTGATAGTTTGTTTAGATTTATTGCAGACATAAGACCTTTTGCCGAAGGTGAAGTTGTTAGAGAACCACAGGAAATCGATCCTGAAACTGCAACTAGGAGAATTAAAGAGATAGCTAAGCATTTTGGAGCAGATTTGGTTGGAATTACTGAAATAAAGGATCATCATTATTATTCACATAGAGGAAGAACTGAAGAATCATATGGACATAAGATAACAAAAAAACATCGCTTCGCAATTGCCTTTGCTATTGAAATGGATAAAGAGTTTATTAATAGAGCACCACAAGTTGAACAGACAATCGAGACAACGAGGGGTTATTTAAAAGCGGGAATTACAGGAATGGTTTTAAGTTATTTCCTAAGGGAAATCGGGTATGAAGCTAGAAATCATATGGATGGAAATTATTTGGTTGTGGCTCCTTTAGTAGCTCAAGATGCAGGACTTGGGGAAATAGGACGCTTGGGGATACTTATTACTAAAAAATACGGTCCTAGAGTCAGGTTAGGTGTTGTAACAACAGATTTAGAGTTGATCTCAGATGGGGAAAAAAGATTCGGCATCGAGGAATTTTGTGAAATTTGTAATAAATGTTCAAAAACTTGTCCCGGTAGAGCCGTTTCTTCTGATATAATAGATGAGGTCGATGGTGTAAAAAGATGGAAAATCGAGCAAGAAAAGTGTTATCGCATATGGAGAAGTATAGGAACTGATTGTGGTGTATGCCTTTCAACTTGTCCATTTTCTCAAGGTATTGATATTGAAAAAATCGATAAAATGAAGGATAATCATAACATGATTTTAGAAATACTGAAAGAACATGAAGAGAAATATGGAGTCAGGAATTATGTTAAAGAAAAACTAGATATTTTAAAGTGATCGGAGGAGATATTAATGGAGTTAGTAGGAAAAGTATTGATTGCACAAGCTGGAGGACCAACTGCTGTAATTAATCAATCTTTAGTAGGAGCAGCTTTAGAAGCGAGGAAATTTAATCAGATTACAAAAGTATATGGTGCTTTGAAAGGCGTCGAGGGAATTATTAATGAGAATTTCGTTGATTTGACAAAAGAGACTACAAACAATCTTGAAAAGGTGGCTAAGACTCCATCTTCAGCATTATTATCTACTCGTATTAAACCTGATGAAGCCTATTGTAAAGAGATGTTCAAGGTCATGCAGGCACATGAAGTTCGTTATTTTTTCTATATTGGAGGAAATGATTCATCGGATACCGTGCGTATTGTCAGTGAAAATGCTGATAGAGCTAATTATGAGCTTAGAGCAATTCATATTCCTAAGACAATTGATAATGATTTAGTAATTAATGATCATACACCAGGATACGGCAGTGCAGCTAGATTCGTTGCACAAGCATTCTCTGGGGTTAATCTTGATAATCGTGCAATGGGAGGAGTTTACATCGGTGTAGTTATGGGACGTCATGCAGGCTTTTTAACAGCTGCATCTGCATTAGGACAGAAATATCCTGATGACGGTCCACACCTGATTTATGTTCCTGAACGTGCTTTTAACATCGATAAATTTTTATTTGATGTAAAAGCTGTTTATGAAAAATATGGCAGGTGTGTTGTTGCGGTTTCAGAAGGAATAAGTGATGAATTGGGAACGCCGATTTTAGCCAAGTTGAAAGGCGAACTTGAACAAGATTTCCATGGTAATGTTCAACTCTCTGGAACTGGAGCTTTAGGAGATTTATTATCTGATATGGTTAAGAAAAAATTAGGTATTTCCAGAGTTAGATCAGATACTTTCGGTTATCTTCAAAGATCTTTTTTAGGAGTAGTTTCTGATGTGGATCAACAGGAAGCTAGAGAAGTTGGTGAAAAAGCGGCTCAATTTGCTCTTTGGAACAACATAGATGGTTCAATTGTGATTGAAAGGATAGGATATTATTCAGTTGATTATAGACTTGAATCACTTCAAAAGATTGCTGGAAAAACAAAGTTGATGAATGATAAATTCATAAACAAGAAAGGAAATGGCGTTACAGATGAGTTTAAATTTTATTTAAGACCTCTTTTGGGTTCTGGATTTAATACGGCACATCGATTAAGAGCTCCATTAGCAGAAAAAATATTAAATAAATAAGAGGTGGAAATAGATGATATTATTATTTAATCAATTAAACATGGTAGCAAATAGCATAATTATTCTAATCGTTTTAATACTATTTTCAAGTATTGTTATTTCTTTTATTATTAGAAATAAATATAGAATTCTTATAGGAGACATTCACGATCCAGAACATAGAGAAAAGCATGCTTTCTATAATGATGTGCTTAATAAAATTGTAGCAGAATATAAACAAGTATTAGAGAGTAAAAAGGAAGATATCAATACTTTTGCTTTGGTTGACAAGTATTATCATACTGAACTTAAATGGTTGGAATTTGGAGAGAAATTTGTTTCAAAGGCAATTTCTCTTATGATTGTATTAGGTCTTTTAGGAACTTTCTATGGTTTGACATTATCAATAGGAGAATTGGTTCAATTGCTTAGTACAACTGGAGCTGAAATGGTTAGTGATGTTAATTCTATTACAGGTGGATTGATTAGTTCTGTAGAAGGCATGTCAGTTGCATTCATTACTTCTCTTTTTGGTATTGGTTCATCAGTTGTTTTAACAATTCTGAATATCATGTTCAACCTTGAAAACAAAAGAGATAGTGTTTTAATAGCCGTAGAGGAATATTTAGACAATACTCTTAATGTTAAAGGCGATGCAAGTGTTTTTGAATCCTCAATGAGCATATTGGCAGAAGCTATGGAGAGAAACTTTGTTCAAGTAACGGACGTTATAAAAGAACAATTGAATGTATCTACAGAAGGATTGATACAGGTTTCTGAATCTTTTGGAACCTCTATGGAAAGCTTTGATGATTCTCTTAATAAGTTCTCAGTAAATATCAGGGATTTTTCTGAATTCAACTATCATTTAAAAACAAATATTCAGAGAATGAATGTCAGTTTTGCTGATTTGACTACAGGACTGAAAGAAAATACTAAAGAGTTAGAAGCATTAACTAAAGACATTATTGAGAATAATTAAAGGAGGCCTTCTATATGAGAAGAAGACGTAGTAAACCGATAGAAGAGAATTTTTGGCCTTCTTTTACAGATATGATTTCAACGATTGCATTGGTATTGTTTTTTCTTATGTTGATTGCATATGTAAATAATATCGTTACAGGAAAAGATTTAGAGTATGCAAAAAAGCAGTTGGTTGATACAGAATTGAGATTAGAAGAAAGCAAGGCCGAAATAAGCCAAGCTGAAAAGCAACTTAGACTTTTAAAAGATGATTTAGATAAAACTATGGCTGAGTTGGAAATAGGTGAGATAGCACTTAAATTATCAGAAGAAGAGATAGATAAACAAAGAGAAATCATTGCTGACAGTAATCAGGAACTGGGTGATTTAAGAACTAAACTTCAAGGAATAGCAGTACTGAGGTTAGAACTTTTAAAATCGGTCAAAGAATCGATTGAAAAAAGTTTGGGAACCACAACAGCAGAAGGAGAAGAGTTGGTTACGATAGCCGACAATGGAAATATCGTTATCAATGAGAGTTTGGTTTTTGAGTTTGATTCTTATAGAATTAAACCTGAAGGTAAGGTTTTATTAGATAAACTTGCAGATGCTTTTGAAAGCGTTCTAGGTGATGATGAAGTCAGAGCATCAATAGATGCAATTTCTATTCAGGGACATACCGACGAGCGAGGGACTGCAGAATATAATAGAGAATTATCTTCAAAGAGAGCGTATTCGGTTGTCAATTATATGCTTGATGTAAACAGTAGTTTAGAGACAAAATATGGTGACTATTTTGCTGCAAGTGCATATTCAGAGTTCAGACCTCTTTCGACAGGAACGACTGAAGAAGATTATAGCATGAATAGAAGAATTGAAATTGCAGTTATTCTTAAAGATTCAAATATTCAGAATATCATTGATGAATATTTGAAGGATTCACTTACAATTTTTGAATAGTAGATTTCCTGATGCATATGCATCAGGTTTTCTTTTTTTTGCGTTAAAATATAGTATAATTTGTTATAAGGGGGAATTATCATGATTAAAACAGGAGAAAGAATACCAAATTTCACACTTGCATCAACTGTTGGATCCGATATGAGCATCGCAGAATTAAAGGGCAAAAAAGCGATAGTGTATTTCTATCCAAAAGATAATACACCTGGATGAACAACTGAAGCCTCTGAGTTCAGAGATTTAAAAGAAGAATTTGAGAAATTGGGATATATAATTTTGGGAATCAGTAAAGATTCTATGAAATCACATATTAAATTTTCACAAAAAATAAATCTAAATTTTCAATTGTTAAGCGATCCCGAGAAAGAAATTCATGAAATGTTTGATGTGCTTAAAGAAAAAAACATGTTCGGTAAAATAGTCATTGGTACTGAACGATCGACATTTATTATTGATGAAAATGGAATTTTGATAAAAGAGTATAGAAAAGTCAAAGCTAAGGGCCATGCTAAGCAAATCTTGGAGTATATAAAGGAGCTATCGATTTGAAACATTTGAAATATATATTTATAGGGCTGTTATTATTTGTTTTTATACTAATAAGTGTAGTAGAAGTATATACATTCAACCACGATTATTATCTTTCTGAATTTGAAAAATACGATGTATATGAAGATGTGGATTTAGGACGCGAGGGAGTCGACTATGCGTCGGGAGAAATAATTTCCTATCTTAAGAATGATAGAAATGATTTGAATGTTATTTATGAAGGAATAGATGTGTTCAATCAAAGGGAGATATCTCACATGGTTGATGTAAAAAGAATTTTTACTGTATTGAAGTATGCGAAAATTTTTTCTGTTCTCTTGGGGATTTTAATGATAGTACTTGATAAGAGCGTTAAAACCGTAGTATGGAGTTTAATCTATACTGGAATGCATTCGCTTATAATGATGGGCACTGTTATAGTATTGGCAATCAATGATTTCACTAGTGCATTCATCAAATTTCATGAGATGTTTTTTAGTAATGAATTATGGCTGTTGAATCCTGTGACGGATCGATTAATACAAATGCTTCCTGAAGGGTTCTTTTTGGATATGGCATTATCGATAGGAATTACACACCTGTCAATCACTTTGACACTCGCAATAATTGCAGTATATAACTTAAAAAAGATTAAAGCATAGTCTGGTTATCAATCAAGGAGAATTAGATATGATAAAAATTGTTTTAGGAATTGATTCAAAGAAAAAGGAAAATTACATATTTAGTGAAATCAATGAGAATTATAAGAAAAGGGAAAAACCGATATTGGTTGTTGTACCTGAACATTTTACTCTTAACATGGAAAGAAAATTACTGGAGTCCCTAAGTTTAAAAGGAATGATGGGACTAGAAGTTGTAAGCTTTTCAAGGCTTGTAAATAAAGTTGTTAAAGAAATGATCATTGATGATCAGATTCCGTTGACTTCATTAGGAAGAAAACTATTGGTCAAGCGCATTATAAATGAAAAATTAGATCAATTAAAAGTATATTATAAGAGCTTCAACAAGCTGGGTCTTGTGAATGAAATTGAGGAAATCATCAAGGATTTAAGAAACGAAAAAATCAGTGCATCTGATTTGGAACATTTTAAAGACCAATTGACAGGAGATTCTCTATTAAAGAAAAAAATTGAGGATATTCTTGTAATTTACTATCATTACGAAACTATAATTGAGGATGGATATATCGATGAAACAATTAAATATAGATTGTTTATCGATAATATAGATCTTATTCCATCTTTATTGAATTCTGATATTTACATTCTTCAATTTACTGGGTTTTCGCTTCAAGAATTAGAAATAATAAAGGCGCTAGAGGAAAATAACAATAAAGTGACTTTTTCTATAGATTATGATGAAAAATATGAAAGTGAAGTTTATTCTTTTACAAAGAAGACATTTGATACCATTTATAATTATTTTGATGAAGTTAAAGTGACTTCAATTCAATCAAGTGTTACTGAGCTACAACAATTCGGCATAATACTTAATCAGTATGAAGAAATGAAAAAAGAATTTCCAGTAAAGATTTTTACTGGAAGAAATATTTATTCTGAAGTTGCCTTTGTCGTCGGAGAAATCAATACGTTGATTAGAACAGGTGGCATAAAACTAGCTGACATAGGTATTTTACTAGCTAATAATGAAGCATATGGGATGATTCTCAACAGGGAATTGGAAAAATATAAAATTCCATACATCATGGATGAAAAAAAATCAATTAAGGACACTAATATTATAAGAGCGATAATCATGCTTCTTCAGTTCTACAATATGCATTATGAAACTAGTTTTTTGCTTAAGTATCTTAAATATATAGTTCCTAATGATGAAATGAAAAACGTAGACATATTAGAAAATTACGCATTGGAAAAAGGAATCAATCATGAGGAATGGACAAATCCTTTTGAAGACGCCATAGTAGAATCCAATAGATTAAAATATGTAGAACCGTTGATCGTTCATAATAAGAAATTCAAAAAAAATCAAAGTGTTTCAGAATTTACAGAAAAGATTATCAATCTATTAAATACCTTAAAAATCAAGGATATTGTGGATAGGGAAATTGAAACACTTAAATTATTTTCACGTCATGATGAAGTTTTGATTATGGCTCAGGTATGGAATAGATTTTTGGAAATCATTGATCAAATGAGTGAGGCCACAGGTGAGGAAAAAATCACTTTGAAAGACTATATAGAGTATTTGAAGTTTTCTTTTGAAAGTGAAAAAGTAGGAATTATTCCGTCTATCAGCGATGGAATTGAAGTCGGGGTATTAGGGCGTAGCGTTAGCTTGGATAAAAAAATAAATTTTGTATTGGGAATGAATGAAGGGAATCTACCTAAAGATTTGAGTGAATCTTCAATTTTATCGGAAGCAGATAAAGAGGTTCTATTAAATTACGGTTTTGATTTGCATAACCATATTGATTTTTATCGTTCTAAAGAAAAATTGGACTTTTTTAGATTGATTTCTAAAACAGAAAAATTAGTATATTTTACTCTATCATCAAGTGATAAGGATGGAAAGGGAATTAAACCATCCTATTTTGTCACGAGAACAAGGGAAATTTCGCAAAATCTCGTTGATTTAGATGATTTAATGAATGAAGATGTTCTAACGAATCAGATTTTGTTAGATAAAGACTATTTTAAAATCAACCTTATAAGAAAGTTGCGAGCCGCTAGAGAAGGACATATTCTTAATAATATGTGGAGGAATATCATTGCGAAAGTTTACCGTGATGATAATAAGATGTTCAACGAAATAATTGAAAGAGTTTTTTATTCAAATCAAGTAGATACCATAAGTAAATACGATGATCATCAAAAATTATTCACTTCGATAACCAAATTGGAAAAATACTCAAAATGTCCTTATTCTTATTTTGCTCAGTATGATTTAAAAGCAAGAGAGAGAAAGGAATTTAAAGTGAGTTTGCCTGACATAGGGAATGTTTATCATGAAGTTTTACAATTGGTGGTCGACGATATGATAAGCGAAAAAGAAATTAGCGCCATTGAAGTGTATATTGAAAAGACAATAAATCAACCTAAGTATTTTGTTTTTAAAAAGCGTTATGGGGATCAATATTTAGTTAAAAAGGTTAAAGAAACTGTAGAAATTACTTTAGAAAACATTGTGGATTATTTTGGTAATAGTAGTTATTCTCCAAAATTTACAGAGTTGGAGTTTACTCATAGAACTAAAGTCGATGCTTTTTCTCCAGTAGAAATCAAATTAGATGAAGAGCGGTTTGTTGCCGTTGAAGGAAAAATTGATAGAATCGACTTGTATAAGGATGAAAATGATAGAACCTATTGTAATATTGTAGACTATAAAACCGGCAAAAAAGACTTGATTTTAGATAGAATCATTAGAGGGATAGATTATCAGCTTGCAATTTATCTTCTGGCGAGTTTATCGAATAGCGAAGCATTGGGCAGTGACAAAGTGTTACCAAGTGCGGTTCTTTATTATAGAATTCACAATGATTATGATGAATATATTGAAAAATCACCTGAAGATCTAGAGAAACTTCATGATAAAAAATTTAAAATGACAGGTTTGCTTTTAAAAGACAAGGATGTTTTAGGGAAAATGGATCAATCTTTAGAAGAAAGCAATTCTTCAGATTTTATTCCTGTCAGATTAAAGAAAAATGGAGAATTTTATTCCGACAGCAATGTATTAAGTGAAGAAGGCTTTGATAAACTATTAAAGATAACCAAAGACAATATTAAAAACATTGGGAATAAAATCTTGAATGGAGAAATTGAAATAAGTCCAATTAAGGAAAAAGCTTTCAAAGCATGTGATTACTGCAGATATAAGAGCATTTGCAAATTTGATACCGATTTTATAAATAATGATTATAGATATGTGGAATATAAAAAAAATAGCGATGTGATTGATGAGATTGGAAGTGATACAGGTGACTAATTGGACTAATCAACAGAATGATGCAATTTATAAAAGAGATGCGAATATCTTAGTTTCAGCAGCAGCAGGATCAGGTAAAACTGCTGTTTTAACTGAGAGAATCGTTGAATTGTTGGAACAGCAAAAAATCGATATCAATCAACTCCTTGTATTCACATTTAGTCGTATGGCTGCCAATGAAATGAAAGAGAGAGTTTATAAAAAAATAATTGAACGACTAAAAAAGAAAGGATATGAAGATTTTTATAGAAGACAGTTGATAAAAATCAATCAAGCGAGCATTACAACTATTCATTCGTTTTGCAACGAGGTTGTAAAGAGTCATTTCTTTATGCTGGGGTTAGATCCAGATTATAGAATCGGAGAGGATAATGACTTCAATTCTATAAAAGAGACAATTTTAGATGAAATATTTGAAATCCATTATGCCAAAGAAGATAAAGATTTTGAAGATTTAGTTGAAGTCTATTCTGATCAAAGAGGAGATAGAAAGTTAAGAGATTTAGTTTTTTCAATTCACAGAAAAACTCAGGCTTATCCGGATGTAGATGAATGGACTAAGGATGTGCTGGTAAAATATTCTGACGAGAAATATTGGAATGAATATTTAAAAGAATATATGATAAGTGAAATGGAAAAATGTTTAAGAGCTTCTGAAAAATTATGGGATATTGTTGAAAATGAAACAGAGAGTGATAAATATAGAGAATTTTTTTCAAAAGAGATTGAAAATATCAAAGATAACTACTTTGCTTTAAATGAAGACATCAGTAAATTTCAAATAAGTTTTGATAGACTACCTGCAGATAAATCTATCGATAAAGAAATTAAAGAGAGAATAAAAAAAATAAGAGATTTCTACAAGGGTATTATTAATGAGATATATAAAACTTATTTTGTAGAAAGAAATTTAATGCAGCATAAGGACGAGTTTTTGCTTCAGTTTAATCGTGTAGAAAAACTGATTGAAATGATAAAAGAATTTGATGTTAGGTTACTTGAACATAAAAAAGAAAATAATATTTTGGAGTTCAGCGATTTAGAACATTTTGCTCTTCAAATTCTCAAAGACCCAGTTGTCAGCAAGACTTACCAAGATCAATTTGCTTATATTTTTGTCGATGAATATCAAGATTCAAATTATATTCAAGAAGCTATTATTCAAAGAATTAAAGGAAGAGACAATCTGTTTATGGTAGGGGATTTAAAACAGAGTATTTATAAGTTTAGATTAGCTGAACCGAGTATTTTCTTAAATAAATATAAAGTATTTTCTAAAAATGAAAACCCTATAAATCATAAGATCGATTTAAATATGAACTTTAGAAGCAGAGGAAACATTTTAACTTTTATAAATTATGTGTTTGAAGGGTTTATGACTGAAAAGTTTGGTGGAATGGATTATAATGACCAAGCTAAGTTGTATTTGGGTAAAACTAATTTTGGAAACGCTGATTCACAAGTAGAAATCAATCTAGTCAATTATACTGCAGGAAAACTATCTAAAGAGGCATTGGAAATTTATGAGATTGGAAAACGGATAAAAATGTTGGTAAATGAAGGTAATGTCAATTATAAAGACATTGTAATTCTCATGAGATCCCCATCGAGTTATATTGAAGAATTTTCAAGGATATTTGAGAAATTGAACCTTCCGCTCTTTATCGAGAGTACAGATGAGTATATCGACACACTAGAGGTTGATTTAATTCTGAATTATTTAAAAGTAGTCGATAATCCAAGACAAGATATTCCTATGCTCAGCTTGTTGAGAAGCCCGATATATAATTTTTCTGACGAAGAATTATACCAAATCAGGAAAGAGTGCAACCACGATTATTATCATGAATGTCTTTTTGAGTATCAAATAGAAGATGAAGTAAAAGAAAAAATAGATAAATTTTTGAATGATGTAAATAAGTTGAGAGAATTCAGCAGGTTTTTGACAATCGATAATTTAATATGGACAATATTTACTCAGTACAACTTCCAAGAATTTTTTGTAGCGCTTGCAAAAGGCGATAGAAGAAGTGCAAATATTAGAAAATTGATGGATATTGCCAGTGAATTTCAGATAAAAGATATTGTGGGATTATCAGATTTCAATCATTATATGAATTACTTAAAAGAGAAAGAAGCAAAGTTCAGCAGCGCCAAGATAATCAGCGATCAATCTGATGTCATAAGGTTGATGAGTATTCATAAAAGCAAGGGACTTGAGTTCCCGGTTGTAATACTTGCCGGCACCGGTAAGAAATTCAACAAAATGGATTCTTTTGGGGATGTTATAATTCACAACAAATTCGGTATTATACCGAAATATTTTGATAGAGGAAATCGAATCAAACGAAGTACTTTTCACAGAGATATTGTTTCAAATAAAATAAAAACAGAATCCAGCGAAGAGGAACTTAGGATACTATATGTTGCTTTAACACGTGCTGTGGATAAACTGATTGTATTTGGAGGGGTTTCTTCAAAAAATTTCGAAGATACATTAAACAATTGGCAGCAGCAAATCAATTTTGCAGGGCTTGAGAATAATGATCGATTTATCGATTGGATCATGTTTAATATTTATAATCAAAAGATTGCCGATAAACCGTTGTTTGAAATAAGAACTATTATGGCGAATTCAAAGGATTATGAAATTGGGGAGGTAAATCTTTCTGATTTGAGTAAAGAAAAGTTTATAGAATATCTGAATGAAGAAATATTTGAATATAATATAGACATCGAATTGCCTAGTGAACAGCATATAGTTACTGATAATATCCAATCTAAAATTACAGTTACAGACATCGCTCATAATAGATTGAATCCTATTGAAGAAATTGAAACTGTAAAGCCAGAACTAAATTTTTCTGATAGAAAAACGGATGATGCGGCTAAAACAGGTATAGAGATCCATAAGATAATGCAAATGCTAAAACTGAATGATCTTATTGGGTATCCTGAATTTGAAACTCAGATTCAGGAAATGATATCTAGAAGAATTATATCTAGTGATATTCAAGACAGATACGACCTTAGAAAAGTCTATAACTTTTTTGAAACCGATATCGGCAAACGGTTGTTGAATAGTTCAAATATCAAAAGAGAAGAAGCATTTGTCTTGTCTAAGAAAATCGAGACGATTGATGGAATGATGGGAGAGGGAGATATCCTTATTCAAGGAATAATTGATTGCTACTTTGAAGAGGATAATCATATTGTGCTTATTGATTTTAAATCTGATTTTGTCACTGAAGAAAATTATACTAAATCTTTAAAGCAATATTCAGTACAACTTGATTATTATGCTTTGGCGATAGAATCTCTTGTTGGGAAAAAAGTGAAGGAAAAATACATCCATTTTTTCAGTATCAATAAAAATGTGAAAATCAGCTAGAATTCCTAGCTGATTTCAATTTGACCAGAAGTGCGGCGATAATCATAAATCCACCTATTAGCTGAAAAGTATTAATAGATTCTTGGAATAACAGGTATGCCCAAATTGTAGCAAGGATTGGCTCACCGAGTATCGCCATGGATATGATATGTGGTTTGATATATTTTAGCGACATATTGAATAAACTATGACCGAGCAACGTAGGAATGATAGCTAAACCCAAGAATACCAGTGCATCGGATAAAGGATAATTAAATACATTTGTTTTGATGAATAAAGAAATAACAAACAATGTTATAAAAGCAATTGAGTATGTAATATATGTATATGATTTAGTTGAAATATCTTTTCTTATTGAAGCTCCAATAGTAAGATAAACAGAAACTGTCATTGCACCGACAATAGCCATGATATCTCCACGTGGATTTATACTTAGATTAAAGAGGCTATTATAAATAATCAACATTGAGCCAAATAGAGCAATAAGAGTACTGATTATAGATATTGAATCGATTTTTTCTTTTAGAAAAACACGCGCTATCAACAAAATAAAAACTGGATGCAAGTTGACTAAAATTGTCGAGTTGGCAACAGAAGTATGTTGAAGTGAATCAATCCAGGACCAAAAATGTATAGCCAAGAAAAATCCTGATAATATATTAAGTAAAATAATTTTTGAATTCAATGTTTTGATTTCGCCTAGAATGCTTTTTATTGTAAAAGGTGTTAAAAGAACTACAGTATACAGCATTCTATTTGATGCAATAGTAATAGAGCTAGAAGAAGCTGTTTTTGTTATAATAGGTGATAAAGAGATTGAAAAAACTCCTAGAGCAATTAAATAAAAATATTTATTGAGTTTCATAAAACACCTCACTAAGTTATATGACTCAATTATATCAATAAGAAGGTGAAAAATGTGAAAATAGTTGTCATAGGTGCTAGTAATATTGATATTATAGGAAAATCAAATGAAAAATTTATATTCGAAACATCAAATCTTGGAAGAATCAATTTTCAAGTTGGTGGCGTAGGTAAAAATATTGCAGACTTTTTAACTCGATTGGAAGAAGAAGTGAAGTTGATCACTGTTATACCTGATTCGTTTTTTGGAGAAATGATAAAGAAGGATCTTTTCTATAAAAACATTGATTTTACAGAGTCGTTAATGGGTGATTTTGAAGATTCGATTTATCTATCGATAGAGAATAATCACGGTGGGATGATTAGTGCAATTAATCAGATGAATAATATAAGGCATTTAACTTCTGATTATTTAGAGGAAAAGAAATTATATATCAATGAATCGGATGCTATTGTCATTGATACAAATCTATCTCAAGAAACTATTGAAAACATACCAAATATTATCGATGACAAACCATTTATTGTTGAGGGTGTATCGGTTGAAAAAGTAAAGAAGATTAAAAATATCTATAAAAAGATTGATTTACTGAAGGTTAATGAAGATGAGGCAAGAGCCATTGTCGATGATGAAGATAAACTTTTTAGTAAAGAAGAAATGATAGAAAAAATCCTATCTTTAGGTGTTGAAGAAGTGCATATCACATTAGGAAAAGATGGTGTTATTGCAGGAAACAGTGAAGAAACAATAAATTACGAAGTAAAGCCTATAGAGAATGTAAAAAGTGTGAATAAAGCTGGAGATGCTTATTTCGCAGGCATTATATCGAAGTACTTAATCAACAGTACTTTAGAAGAAAGGATTGTATTTGGAACAGAATTATCAAGAAAACAAATAATAGGAGGATAATAAAATGTGGGAGAAAATTATTGATATTAAAGAAGAAGTAAAGGTGGCGTTGGAATTCGGCAAACCAATTGTTTCACTGGAATCAACTATTATTTCTCATGGAATGCCTTATCCAGAGAATGTTGAAACAGCAAAACTTCTAGAGGATATCATCAGAAAAAACGGAGCAGTTCCAGCGACGATAGGAATTATAGGTGGCAGAATCAAGATAGGTCTTGAAGATGACGAGCTGGAATTCCTAGCAAAAGATAAAAATATAGTAAAAGTAAGCAGAAGAGATTTTCCGGAAGTAATCGCTCTAAAGAAAAGCGGTGCGACGACGGTAGCGGCCACTATGATACTTTCGGATTTAGTTGGAATAAAAGTTTTTGCAACAGGTGGCATAGGTGGAGTGCATAGAGGGTATAGTGAAATTCTAGATATTTCTCAAGATCTAGAAGAATTATCTAAGACAAATGTTGCGGTTGTTTGTGCAGGAGTAAAATCCATTTTAGATATAAAAAGTACTTTGGAATATCTTGAAACTAAAAGTGTACCGGTTTACATTATTGAAAGTGATGAATTCCCAGCTTTTTATACAAGAGAAAGTGGAATAAAGTTAGAAGGCAGAATTGATAAAATTGAGGATCTAGCTAATATAATTAATACTAAATGGGATTATGGGTTTAATGGCGGAGTTGTTGTTGCCAATCCTATTCCCAAGGAATTTGCATTTGACAATGAAGTAATCGATAAAGTTATTAACGATGCATTATTAGAGGCGAAAGAAAACAATATTGTAGGAAAAAAAGTAACTCCATTTTTACTTGATAAAATAAAAGAATTGACAAAAGGTGAGAGTTTGAAGGCGAATATCGAGCTTGTTAAACACAATTCTAAAGTCGCAGCAGAGCTTGCTGTGAATATGATAAAAATTTAACAAAATAATGATTGACATATTTAAACTGAGATTGTATAATTTTTAACGGTGGGGAACCACTGGAGTAAATTTAATAAT
>DAOUQP010000159.1 GCA_030625575.1 Eubacteriales bacterium
TCTTTTAAATCATTATATTTATCAATAGTATATTGAGTCATATCATTACTCCACTTCCACTAATGGGGCATAATCAATGTGCAAATTTTTAATCCCCTGATTTTCAAAAGCGATTGTCGCCATCTTGTTATCTTTTCCCGAAACACTGACAATTGTTCCGTTTCCAAAAATTTTATGTTTAACATGCATACCCGCATTGACCATTTTTAATACTTCAGCTTTAACAGTTTTTTCAAATTTTTTAGGACTCATTCCTTTACTTAAAAAATCTGCGTTTGATTTACTTTTGCTTTTAGTACTTTTTCTTTCATTTAATCTTTCAATTAAAGCCTCTGGAATTTCATCAATAAATCTAGATTCCAACGCATCTTTGCGGTACCCGAACAGCATTCGCTGAGAAGCACTGCTGATAAAGAGTTCTTTCTCAGCCCTAGTAATACCCACGTAGCAAAGTCTTCTTTCTTCTTCCATATCCAGTTCATTATCAAATGCTCTTCCAGACGGGAAAAGTCCCTCTTCCATACCGACTAAAAACACTATTGGGAATTCAAGACCTTTTGCAGAGTGAAGCGTCATCATAGTCACACCAATTTCATCATCGTCCATTCGATCGATATCACTCATTAAACTAATGCTCTCTAAAAAACCACCTAAACTTGCTTCATCATTATCTAATTGATATTCTGCTACAGCACTTAATAGTTCTCCAATGTTGTCCATTCTTCCTTGTGATTCTAAAGTGTTCTCTACTTCCAATACTTTTTTATATCCACTATCTGCATAAATACCATTTAAAATATCAGTTACTTCATAATTATCTTTATCTTCTACATAGAGATTGACAGCATCATAAAATTCTTTTAATCCCACTCTCGCCTTACCAGATATCAAATCCTCTTTATAAGCTTTTCCAATCATTTCAAAAAGAGAAATACTATGTTCATCAGCCATTACTTGAAGTTTTTCAATTGTTCTATTGCCGACACCTCTTTTTGGTTCGTTGACAACTCTCATTAAACTTACTTCGTCTAAAGGATTTTGAATAATTCTCAAATAAGCCAAAATATCTTTAATTTCTTTTCTTCCGTAGAATCCTGAACTTCCAACTAGTCTATATGGAATATCATGAGTTCTAAACCGCTCTTCAAAAACTCTCGATTGAGCATTTGTCCTATAAAGAACTGCAATTTCCTTAGTCGTATAGCCATCGTTGATTAAGCTGCTCACCTTTGAAACTACAAAATCGGCCTCATTATACTCATCAAAAGCAGCATAATATTTTACCTTCTCACCTTTTTCATTGGCACTCCAGAGATCCTTATCTTTTCTATAGAGATTATGTTTTATAACAGCATTTGCCGTATCTAAAATATTTATTGTACTACGATAATTTTGCTCAAGTTTAATAACCTTGGCTCCTTTAAAGTCAGCATCGAATTCAGATATATTTCTAATGTCAGCGCCTCTCCAACCGTAAATCGACTGATCATTGTCTCCCACTACAAAGAGATTACCTTTTCCCTTGGTAAGCAAAGAAATCATTTCATATTGAGCTTTGTTGGTATCCTGATACTCATCGACTAAAACATACTTGAAGTGCTTTCTATAAAACTCTTTGACATCTTCATTTTCTTTCATCAATTTAATTACATTCAATATTATGTTGTCAAAATCCATCCCATTATTTTTAAGCATTAGTTCTTCATATCTTCTATAAACATTTTCAACAGAAAAATCATTCGGATAAACATGTTTAAATCTATCAGGACTAATCATTTTATTCTTCGCATTACTTATTTTACTGATAATGCTTTTTATAGGAACATTTTCTTCGCTGATATTGAGTTCTTTCATACACCTTTTAATAATCGATTTTTGATCTGAAGTATCATAGATAATAAAATCTTTTTTGTAACCTATTCTATCAGAATACATTCTCAATATCTTAATCGCGATCGAGTGAAAAGTACCCATCCAAAGCCCATTCGCCTTATCTCCAACTAGATTGTGAATTCTTTCCTTCATCTCTTTAGCTGCTTTATTAGTAAACGTTATTGCTAAAATTTGATTCGGATATACCTTTTCTTCTTCCATTAGATATGCAATCTTGTAAGTAAGTACCCTTGTCTTGCCACTGCCTGCTCCCGCTAAAACCAGTAAAGGTCCTTGTGTGTATTCAACAGCTTCGCGCTGTTCCTTGTTTAACAAATTTAAGTCCATAAATTACTCACCTTTCTAATTTTAATCGTTCTCATTATATCAAGCCAAGCAGTGACTAACAAGGTCATGCACCTAATAATTTATAATAATTTAATACCAGCTTTATCACAAACTTCTAAAGTCTCCGCATCCCAAAAACTGGCCTGTACTTCACCAATATGCGCTTTTTCTAAAAAGTACATACATATTCTAGATTGACCGATTCCTCCGCCGATTGTATAAGGTAATTTTTTCTCTAAAAGCATTCTATGATATTCAAGTTCTTTTCTGTCTATAGCACCAGCTATTTCTAGTTGTTTAACCAAAGTTTCTTCATCAACGCGAATTCCCATCGACGATAATTCAAATGCTTTTCCTAGTAGTGTATTCCAAAATACTATATCTCCATTTAATTCCCAATCGTCATAGTCAGGAGCTCTACCGTCATGACGCTCCCCAGACTCTAACACACCACCAATTTTCATAATGAAAACGGCTTTATATTCTTCAGTAATCTTATCTTCTCTTTCTTTTGAAGTTGATTCAGGATACATTTTTTCTAATTCCTGTGTTGTAATAAAATGTATTTCATCAGGTAGTTCAGTAGTCAGTGCTGGATATTCCCCTTTTATATATTCGCTTGTATCCTTAAAAGCTCTATATATTCTTTTTACAATTTCTTTTAACTTCTCTTCTGTTCTATTCTCTTTAATTATTACCTTTTCCCAGTCCCACTGATCTACATAGATTGAATGAAGATTATCAAGCACCTCATCTTTTCTAATGGCATTCATATCGGTATATAATCCATTTCCAGGGCTGATACCATATCTGAAAAGCGCCATACGTTTCCATTTCGCCAACGAATGTACAATTTCTATATGTTTCGAATCAAATTCAAACGATACCGGTGTTTCAAATCCATTCAAGTTATCGTTCAACCCCGTTGACGACTCTACAAACATAGGTGCTGAAACTCTTAGTAAATTTAATTCATCACTCAGTTCCTTCTGAAAGAAATCTTTCAATTTCTTGATTGCTATTTCCGTTTCCACCAAGTCTAGTGCCGATTTGTACCCTTTTGGTATGATTGTTTTACTCATTTTTTTTCCTCCTTTAATTTTTCAACAAAAACAAGATAATAAAAAAACCTTCCATCCCTTATTTCTAAGAGACGAAAGGTATCTTCCGCGTTACCACTCTGATTAGCATTATCAATGCTCAGCTCACTGATACGGACTTAAAAGTCGATATCGCCCAACGTGTTAACGGATTGGTGCCGTCTAAGCCTACTCTTCATATTGAATTTCGGTTAGAAGCTCAGAGACGTTTTTCAATCTAGACCATATACCAGTATTTCACCACCACTGGCTCTCTAAAACATTTCACTAAATTTACTCTTCTCATCATTGCTTTTATCATTTTTATGATATTACAGTTTATTAATACTTTTGTCAAGTATATAAATTAATTTTTATATATAGAATTTAATTCGCATGTTGAATCACTACAATGTCCATCACAAGTAACACACTTGCCTTCTTTAATATTCTTGCTGCTTTTTCTTATTATTAAAAAGACATACAATCCAATGGCCAAAGTAATAAATACAGTTAAAAACATACCCATAATTTACCTCCTACTCTAGAAAAGACTCCCTATTTGATAAATCAATGTAGATAACCCCAATGCAATAACAAATTGATAGGCAACAGAAAAGCCTGTCCATTTCCAAGAGTTTGTTTCCCTTTTAATTACTCCGATAGCAGCCACACATGGTGTATACAGCAAAATGAAAACCAAAAATGCATATGCACTGATCGGT
>DAOUQP010000130.1 GCA_030625575.1 Eubacteriales bacterium
TGCCAAATGCAGCAAGCAATTGAGCGAAGATGGCGATTCTGATGTCAGAGAACCTTGACAATGCACTGACTATGACAATGCTAAAAAGACCTGGAAGCTCACGTGGAAATTCGATTAATCCTCTTTGAAATGCGGTAATCAGATAAACTTCTTTGAAGTAGTTTGAGAGAACGTTGCCTATCAAAGCACTACCCAAAGCTCCAAATGCAAGAATTAAAAGATACAAAAGAGTTTCATTTTGCATATTTGATAATTTTGATTTCATATATGTATGCTCATTTCTTTGAAATTTATACCGTATAAATAATATAACAATTAAATAGCATTATCAATACATTCTAAGAAATTTTCAAAGTAGTATGAAAACAATTATCATGAGTCATAGGTTTTCTCCATGGCCTTGTCGTGAAAAGGATTGAGTATGGTCAGGCAAGTGAAAGATCTTAAAAGAGTTATCATTATGTCCTATTGAAAGGCTTGGATGATATCTTCGTTAAATATTTATTAGACAAAATTAAAAACATTTGATAATATAACGAAAGAGTCAATTAAAAGGAGATTATTATGGAAAAATTAGTGTTAGCAAAAGTAAATGGTAAAGAAATCACTCAAGAGGATATGGATTTCTTTTTAAACACCTTAGGACCTGAGCGTGCAGCTCAATTTGCAAATCCTGAAGGAATGAAGCAATTACTTCAAGAAATTATCAATCAGGAACTTCTTTATTGTGAAGCAGTAGATGAAAAACTAGAAGAAACAAAAGAATTTAAAGAAGAGCTTGAAAGATTAAAAGGACACATTCTTAAAACTATGAAAATTCGTCAGCTTTTAGAATCGATTGAAGCAACTGATGAAGAAATGAGAAAGCACTACGAAGAACAAAAACAAAGCTTCCAAAAGCCAGCTCAAGTAAAAGCTGCTCATATTTTAGTCAAGACTGAAGAAGAAGGTAATACTGTGGTTGAAAGATTGAAGGGTGATGAATCTTTCGAAGACGTTGCTAAAGATGTATCAACTTGTCCATCTAAAGAACGAGGTGGAGATTTAGGATTCTTTGGAAAAGGACAAATGGTACCGGAGTTTGAAAATGTTGCATTTGAAATGAATACTGGAGATGTAAGTGGATTAATTCAAACACAATTTGGTTTTCATGTAATTAAAGTAACTGATAAAAAAGAAGCTTCAGAAAGTCCATTTGAAGAAGTTAAAGACAGAATTGAAAGTGAAATCATTTCAATGAAACAAGCACAAACTTATCAAGGTCGCTTAAACGAATTACGCGGTAAGTACGAAATAGAAATCTTTGAATAGCCTCTCATTTGAGAGGTTTTTTTGTGCGACGGGCAGTTGCACCTAGCAGGAGAATATTCTCCTGCTATATTTATTTGAATCAACTCATAACTTTATATATAAGAATCTAAAAGATTTAAGTGATGTGAGATTCATGTTATAATTACGATTGAGGAGAGATGTTATGGAGACTATATTAATTAGTGAATTTGAAGCTGGCGATAGAGTTGTCGGGTTTTATATTATTAAAAGTATCAATCTAAAAACTTCTGGTAATAATAAAAAATATCTAGATATTAATTTAATGGACAAATCGGGGGAAATCAATGCGAAAATTTGGGGAGTCGACGAAAATTCCGAAAAGGTATATTCAGCTGGATCTGTGTTGAAAATAGAAGGCGACATTACCCTTTGGAATAATATGATGCAACTTAAAATTATTCGTCATAGACTTTCAAACGAAACTGACGAGATTGTACTTTCTGACTTTGTACCTTCAGCACCATTAAAACCTGAACACATGTATGAGGAAATCATGGCTCATATTATGGTAATTGAAGATGAAGATATAAAGAAGTTGGTAGAGAATATTTTCTCAAGCTATAAAGAAAAACTAATGTATTATCCTGCGGCTAAAAGCAACCATCATTCAATACATGCTGGCCTGCTATATCATATTTTAAGAATGTTAAAAACAGGAGAGAAATTAGTTGGTATTTACACGGTAAATAAAGATTTGCTTTATGCAGGAATAATACTTCACGATATTGAAAAAATAAACGAGATGAATTCCGATGAGATGGGAATAGTTGAAGACTATACAAGAGACGGTCAATTGCTTGGACATATTATTCAAGGAATAATAAAAATTGAATTGGTTGGTAGAGAATTAGGTGTCGATGAAGAAAAGTATAAACTGATTCAACATATGATTTTATCCCATCATTACGAACCTGAATTTGGATCACCTAAAAAACCGATGATTCCCGAAGGAGAATTGCTTCACTACATAGATATGATCGATGCTAGAATGTTTGATATGAATAAGGTAATGAGCACTATGGATGTTGGTGAATTTTCACAACCTGTATTTTTGCTTGATAGAAGAAGACTGTATAAATCAAAACTATATGAAACAGAATAAGGAAGTAAATACTTCCTTATTTTTGTAGGAGAGTATGTTATGAGCAATAAAAAATTTTTAATTGGCATTTTGATTATAAGTATCACTTCTTTATTATATTTTGATATTTTAATAGCAGATTTTAGAATCACCTTCGCTATTATAACTATGGGAGCTTTCCTATATATATATAGAAGAATTGATCCTATAGTTGTTGGAACAATTATTGGAATTAGTACTTTATTAATTAGGATGTCCCTCTATTTTATAAAATTTGGATATTTGACTGGAATGGGATATGGGTATGTTCCAGAAATATTCTTTTATATTGTTTATGGAATTATTTTTAAATACAGTGTTTATAGAAATAATGTTAAATCATTAAATTTGATTTTTGCTATTGCTTTATTCAGCGATTTTTTTGCAAATGTCTTTGAGGTAACTCTTCGGATCGTGTTTTTTAATCAAAACTACAGCAATTCAATATTTCTAGTGTTGCTTTTAGTAGCTTTAATAAGGTCGGTAATATTGGTTATTATACTAAAGGGAATAAAGTTATATCGATTGCTTCTAATTAAAGAAGAGCATGAATCCAGATATCAAAGGCTTATCCATATGACTATGCTTCTTAAAGATGAAATGTATTGGTTTGAAAAAAACAAAAGCAAGATTGAAGAGAGTATGGCTGAAGCGTATAATCTATTTGAATTGTTAAGGGATTCTAATAATGATGAACTGGCAAAACAATCTCTTAGGGTTGCAGGAGATATTCATGAAATTAAAAAAGAATATGAATTAGTGTTAAGAGGATTTGAGGAGATTACTAAAGAAAAATACGTAATTAAGAAGATGAAATTTTCTGATATGCTGAAAATATTAAAAACTACAATCGAATATGAAATTAATCAGAAAAATCTAGATGTATCTATCAACTATATTTCTTCTATAGATTTTTCAACAAAAAAACATTTTGAAATAATGTCTATTTTAAGGAATTTAATCAGCAATGGTTTAGATGCTATGCAAGAAAACAAAAAAGGAAAAATTATATTAAAACACTATAAGAAAAATGATTATCATCATTTTACTGTTGAAGATAACGGGAAAGGTATTGACGAGAGCTTTATCAATGAAATATTCAATCCGGGTTATTCTACAAAAATTGATTATTCAACAGGAGAAATCAACAGAGGATTGGGACTGAGTCTAGTTAAAGATATTGTTGAAAATGAGTTTAACGGGAGTATTAGAGTTGAATCAAAATTGAATCACGGTACTAGATTTATCATTGCGATTAACAGATCAAATTTGGAGGAATAATATGAAAATTTATATTTTAGACGATGATATAAATGTAATTAGAATTCTAGAACAGATTATTACTGAGAAGAAAATTGGGAATGTTATCGGAACAAGCAGCAATAGTAAAAAAAGCATTGCGGATATAAAATCGTTAAAACCGGATATTGTGATTGTAGATCTTTTAATGCCAGAGTTGGACGGGATTAGTTTGGTTGAAAAAATTACAGAAAATCTGCCTAATATCAAGATTATCATGATTTCGCAGGTCACATCAAAAAATATGATATCGAAGGCTTATGAAAAAGGAGTCAGTTTTTTTATTAATAAACCGATTAATGCGGTTGAAGTATTGAATGTTTTGGCTGAAATAATAAATTATATGGAAACGGAAAAAAGGTTGGAATTGATAAAAAATATTATGAAAGTCAGTGATGATAATTTCATCAAAAAGGAAACTGTTAAAGAACTAGTAGAACGTGTTTTGAAAAATGTTGGAATTGTCGGCGATTCATTAACTGAAGAAATTGTTGAAATTATTGAATATACAATAAATAATAAAGAATCGAAATATTTGTCGATTAAAGAACTGTGCTCCAAATTCTCTGATAGTCCTAAAATTTTAGAACAAAAAATCAGAAGAATTGCGACAATTGGATTAGAAAATTTAGCTTATTTAGGAGTAGAAGACAATATTAATGAAAGATTTATTGAGCATTCGAATACCCTTTATAATTTCAAAGAAATTAAAATTGAAATGGATTATATTAGAGGATTTTCTAAAGAAAGAGGGAAAGTCAACGTAAGGAAATTTTTAGATGGAATTTCATATTATATTAAAAAATAAACTTTTCCGAATTATCTGAAACTTCTTGAAACTCGAATGATACAATCTAACTGTAGTTATTTTATTCATATTAATTTTTTAAGGGGGAATTATTTAATGGATGCTTTAATGAGTTTTATTGGTAAGATCAACAGTTTCGCATGGGGCGGAATGATGATTTTCTTATTGGTTGGTACAGGTTTTGTATTGACTATAGGAACAAGAGCGGTTCAAGGTAGAAAGTTGTTTTATGGATTTAAGTTACTTTTTACTAAGCCAGACGAATCAGCTGAAGGGGACATTACACCGTTTCAATCTCTGATGACTTCGTTAGCGGCAACGATTGGTACAGGTAATATCGCAGGTGTCGCCGGTGCTATTGCAGCAGGTGGACCTGGTGCTGTATTCTGGATGTGGATTACTGCACTTGTTGGTGGAGCAACTAAGTTTGGTGAAGCATACTTGGCTCTTAAGTACAGAATTACAAATGAAAAAGGCGAAAAATCTGGTGGACCGATGTACTATATCAAGTATGGTATGAAAGATGTATACGGCGGAAACTGGGCATGGTTAGGTTGGTTGTTTGCATTCTTTGCAACAATTGCTGCATTTGGTATTGGTAACATGGTTCAATCAAACTCTGTTGCACAATCTATGCAATCATCTATGGGTGTATCACCATATATTTCTGGTATTGTAATAGCTGTAGCAACTGCTGCTGTTATTCTTGGCGGGATTAAATCAATTGGTAAAGTTACAGAAAAAATTGTACCTGTAATGGCTATAATCTATGTTATAGGCGCACTTATTGTTATATTTATGAATATTGACAAGTTTCCTTCAGTAATTGGAATGATTTTCGGCAATGCATTTAACGCTAGAGCAGTTGGCGGTGGTTTACTTGGTACAGTAATTCGTTTTGGTGTTGCACGTGGTGTATTCTCAAATGAAGCTGGTTTAGGTTCTGCACCTATCGCTCATGCTGCATCTAAAAACAACGATCCAATCAAGCAAGGTATCATCGCATCATTAGCTACTTTCCTAGATACA
>DAOUQP010000124.1 GCA_030625575.1 Eubacteriales bacterium
TCGCATCGGACATTTTCGGTGGTCTGATAATTATATTCATCGTTTCACTCCTCTTCAAAAAAATAAAAAATACCTCATCATCCAACAAAGGGACGATGAAGTATCGCGGTACCACCCAAATTTCAGCTATATAGCTGACTCTCAAAAAGCTATAACGCGCAACCGTTTAAACCTACTATCACTTCAGCTTAAAGTCTCAAAAGCTACTTTCAACAAACACTGCCTTGGAAATCTTTCAGCCACTTGGATTTCCTCTCTTGAAAGGGTTATTCATTTACTCCTCTTTATCATCGACGATTTTTTAAATTATATCATCTATAGTAAATTTGTCAATATCATCTAATAATGGTCATACGACTTCTTCTATCGAGATACTGTATAAGATCAGAGACCATATTTTGAAAAGTAAAATTATATACCTTCCAATCATTTTCAAAATTGATATAAATATGCCTCTTTATAGACATAGTCGGCAAAAAAGGATCTCCAGAATTATCGATTTCATCTTCATAAATACAAAGCTTTGTAATTTTCCCGTGTCCCTTTTGCATGGTTAATAAGCTAATGCCTTCTTTTACATCTTCTTTTTGGATATCTGCATAAAAACTATATTTACCTATAGTTCCTTCGATTAACCCAAATTGTTTATTTACTTGATCAACTGTTATATCATAAGCCATATTAAAACTCCTCTAGTTATATCCTCTTAATAAAAGTTTAATACGAATTTAGATAAAAGTAAAACTAATATTCACGAATTGATAAATTACCTACACCTGTATTAATATCAATGTAGTAATATACATCCTTTGAATAATCCTCGGAATAGTAAAATTCACCATCTTTTTTATAGTGCATACCGATGAAATCAATATCTTTTATGCCACCATCATATTTTAATTTAACACTCATATCTTCAGGTAAATATATATCAATGTCTGATACACCGGAATCTATAGCTACAGAAACATTTTCATCTATTTCATCTAAATACAGATCCAATTGCCCTGCTCCAATATCGATATCTAAACCGTCAAATACAATATCGCGCATATCGAATTTTGCATCCACTGCTCCCATATCGACATCTATATCCCATACAACTTTTTCATTAAGCTTAAAAATATATTTATGTCCATCAGTACCAATTGTTCCATGTTTTATGAAATTACTATTACTAATCGTTTCATAAATAAATACTCGCCTATTATTTAAAACACTGTCTTTCACTTTAGTTATTTCTTTTGGGAATTTTGATTCAATTAAATAATCATCCCCAGACGAAATATTTAATTGCCCTGCTCCTAGGTTTAATCTCAGTTCTCCAAATTTTATATCAGAATGATATTCGATTATCTGTTCTTGTTGTTGAATATTGTAGCTGACAGATCTTCCGAAAATTGTTATATTACTATCAAAATAATAAGAATATAATACTACTACTGCAATAAACAAAATCCACGTTATCACTTTTATCCAAGGTGTTTTTTTGAATATCATACTTATTCCAATGACAACAAGAAGAAGCGGCCATAAATTGACTGTCGACCAAAACAACCTGAAATCGATAAGTCCAAATTTATATGCAATCAGAAAAAGACCTGCTGCGATAAAAGCGATTCCTATCCCAGTACTTCCATTTTTCTTTTCACTCATAATTTATCCTCTTTTCTTTACTATTAGATATACCCCAAATATGACAAGTAATCCCGGCCAGAACAATCCCCATGCAAAATCGATATTTAACCACCAAAAAATTTTTCTAGCAATAAACATCATACCTACCGCTATAAAAATAAGTCCAATCCCATAGGTGCTATTTTTATTTTCTTTTATTATTTCTCTTTTCTCATGTGTTGTTTCTTCATCATCCATAACTACAGTCTCATCATATTCTTCTTCATCTTCATCTTTTTTAACTTTATAAATAGGTTCTTCAGGGATAATTAAAATACATAAAACGTATGCTAAAATTCCTGTTCCTGCAAACAGAATTGTAATTGCCCAAAGTAATCTAATAAGTGTTGCATCAATATCAAAATATTCAGCAATACCTCCACATACACCTGAAATCACTCTGTTTTCCCGTGAACGATATAATTTCTTTTCCATTAAAATTCCTCCCTAATTAATATTGTGGTTGATTTGGAATAATCAACGCCGCTATTATATATCCGATTATGCCAATACCAAAACACCATGTTAAGCCTACCGCCAACCTCACCAATGTAGGATCAATTCCAAAGTATTCTCCAATACCACCACACACTCCAAAGATCATCTTATTATCTCGAGATTTATATAATTTCTTCTCCAAACTCCATCACCCCATTAATTTGACTTTTCATATATAACATATCACACGCTATCTTGTTTTGCAAGGTACTGTTTGAAAAAATGTATTAAAAATACATAATATTTATATTTTCAATATATTCATAACAACTCTATACGCAATCAGTATCCCTGCACTAGCTGGAACAAAAGGTAAACTGCCCGGTTTTCTTTTATCCTCTATCAAGTTGTAAGCATCACTGTTTCTAATGGATTTTTCTCTAGAAAAGACAACTTCCAAATCTTCGATATTTCTATTTTTCAATTCTTTTCTCATAATCCTAGCCAATGGATCAGTATCCGTTTTATAAATATCAGTTATTTCAAGAAATCTCGGGTCTAATTTATTCCCCGTTCCCATACTTGAAATAATTGGAGTGTCATTATCTTTGCAATACTCTATCAATGCAATTTTAGCGCTTACCTGATCAATGGCATCTACAACATAATCCAGTCCTTTATTTAAAATTATCGGTATATTTTCACTAGTTAGTTTTTCATTTATTATTTCCACTTCAATATCCGCATTTATATCTTTCAATCTCTCGGCCATTACTTTGGTTTTATCTTGTTTCAGAGTTGAATCAAGCGCAATGATTTGGCGGTTTTTATTGGATATGTCCACAACATCATAATCTACAATAACCAAATGCCCTATTCCAGCTCTAGCTAAGCTTTCAACAACATATCCACCTACTCCACCGACTCCGCATACCATTACTTTTTTGTTTTTAAGTTCTTCGATTTGACTTTCTTTTAACACAAGATAACTTCTTTCAAACATAGTTTATCTAAACTCCTCTTATTTTTACAAAAGTATCATAATAAGCTGCTTGATCGCCGACATCACTATAATCATCATTTGTAAGCATATTTGCGCTACCGCTTTTTTGCCAATATCCTTCGTGAATTAAAATAAGTTCATCTGAAATTTCAATAACTTCAGGTTTTCCAACCAACTCACCATTTATTGATTCTACAAGTACTAACTCATTTTTAATCAACCGGTTAAAATTATTTTGACTCATATAGACAATCGGTTTTCCATCATAATTTTTAAACCCTTGAGAATGCATCGAGTCTTTTGGTTTTGGAGTGATAAGTCTCAAAGGATATTCCATAGATTTCTTTGGAAGTTTATATTCAATCGTCAGAGTTCCATTATGATCTACAAAAGAAAAGTTCACCAAATCGTCATATTGTCTTTTATTTTTTAAATTTAAAAATTTTTTGTTTTTAAATTCATCATATGATAATTTATATTCTTCCAAGACGTCTCTTAGTGCATGCTTTAAATATTCCTCTTTAGATATCATCGGATATCTATCTAGTTTCATCCTCTTTGCCAGAGATTGAAAAAGTTCATATTCTCCTTTAATATCATTATTCTCTATAACTTTCTCTGAATATTGAAGATAAGGACTATACATCGAAGTATAGAATACGTCATCCTCCTCGAAAACACTTGTAGCGGGAAAAACCAGATCACATTGTTCCATAGTATCGGTCATGAACAAATCGATGCCTACCTTGAATTCGACCTTTTCAAATGCTTTTTTCACTAAATTCAAATTCGGCAATTGAACAAGCGGATTTGATTTTGTGATAAATAACATTTTGATGTCGTTATCTATGATATACTTCCCAAATTTAGATTTAACGAAAGTTTCATTTAATGAAATCAAATCCTCGCTGTCTTCCAAATAGGAATGAATTTTCTTGGAGAAACCTTTATTGGCGTAATTAATTCCAGAGCCTGATTTTCCATAGTTTTCTGTGATAAAGCCAAGAGCATTGATACTTTTTACTGTATTTCCGCCATTACAATATCTCTGCAATCCATAACCGATATAAATCATTATCTTTTTATCGATAAATTCCAAGGCTAGATTTTCTATAACTTCAATATCTATCCCTGTTGATTTTTCAATTTCTTCAATGTCGAGGTTCTCAAGTTCTTCTAAAAATTTATCTAAACCAGTAGATTTATCTTTTATCGATTGAATATCCAAGCTATTACCTTGAACTAATGATTTTATCATACCCAGGGCCAATAAATTATCGGTATCAGGTTTAATTATAATATGTATATCTGATATTTTCTTGCTTGCAGTCGCTATAGGATCAATTAAAATAACTTTAGTCCCGTTTTTTCTAGCTTTCACTATTCTGTTAGCCAAATGTATATTTGTTTCAACGGGATTTCTACCCCACAAAATAATAATATCAGAGTTTTCCATTTCCTCAGGATCCGTACTGATTACATCTTTAAATGTGTCTTTCGTAGCCTGCATGCCGGCAGACCAACAAAGACTTCCTCTAGGTTTTACAACTCCGCCTAAATGATTGAAGAACAGTTCATCGACTTCTTTGCTGATACCTGTATAACCAGAATCATTATAGTGGATAATCGATTTCAAATCATATTTTTGTAAATGCTCGACGACTAATTTCTCAGCTTCTTCATAAGAAATTCCAATCCACTTATCATCAATTTTTCTCATAGGAGACTTTATCCTATCTGAATCGTTATGTCTTTTTAAATGATTCCTTCCCTTTTGACAGATAAATCCTCTAGTCATAGGATGATTATCATTGCCTTTTAATTTGACAATTTGATTGTTTTCAACATGCACATCTATCATACAAAGATCATAACAATCCAAAGGACATGTTATTGTTTTAATTTTTTCCATAAACTCACCTTTTTCTATGTTTATTATAACAAAGTTATTGGTATAAATTAAATGAAAAGGAGGTTATATTATGTTTAAAAAAATTTTACTTCCGGTAGATCGTCCTGATTATGATCAAAAGACTCTCGAAGTTGTAAAAGATATGGCATTAAAATACGGCAGTGAGGTAGTTATATTTAATTCACAAGATTTATCTCCCAATATTTATTGGGTTAATGATCCAGTGATGATGAACCGCTCGCCTATCAACAACGAAGATTTTTCACGGGATATTGTTTCAAAAGTAGCCGAATTTTTTAAAGATACTGATATAAAGATAACAGAATCAACTTCTATCGGCGATCCTGCTTCTGAAATACTTCATCTTACTGAAAATGACGAAACTATCGATATAATCGTAATGAGTACTCACGGCATGTCGACTACAAAACGATTCTTGCTTGGCAGTGTGACAAACAAAGTCGTTCATCATGTTAATATCCCTATTCTTATTATAAGATAATTTTAAAACCCTAGCATCTGCTAGGGTTTTAATTATTGCGCATATATTTTAATTATATTTTTAACAACTTCAGAAGATTTTTCTAAAGATTCTAGCGGGATGAATTCAAATTTACCGTGAAAATTTGCCCCTCCAGTGAAAACATTAGGTGTTAGAAGTCCCATATATGAAAGTCTTGAACCATCGGTCCCTCCTCTAATCGGTGCAATATTCGGCTCAACATCCGCCATTTCCATCGCTTTGGCCGCTACATCTATTATATGCATATCATTTTCACCAAATTTTTCAAGCATATTATAATAG
>DAOUQP010000142.1 GCA_030625575.1 Eubacteriales bacterium
TACTTCTCATGACGATTTTGGCGCTGGCTTTTACATTCGTTTTTTCTTGGTCGCAATATGAAGGTGAATATAAAATGACTATTGGTATTATCAACGAGTCTGATTCCATCTTCGCTCAAGAAGTAATTGAAAGCATTGAAAAATCAAATGAATTCAATATATATGAAAGCAGTTATGAAAATGCAATTGTCAACTTGAAAGATCGTTCAATATCTTTTGCACTGTATTTTGATGAATCTTTCAGCGATAAAAATATCGACTTTGAAATATTGCGCAGTGTAGAGACTATGGAGAGTATTCAAGCTGAGAATAAACTAAAAAACATTATTAACAACAATCTTATTACTGATAAAATAGTTTCCAACATTTACTTTGGGCTTTCACCGATTATAGATTTGGATTTTGATGAAATGAAAGAAACTTATGTAAATGATTTTGAAAATTGGAAAGCATATTCATTAGATATAAAAAGCAGTAGAGATAGTATTTGGAAAAATTTTGATTATAAAATTCACATGCTTATAGGATTTAATTTGATGTTTTCGATGTACACAATTATCTTTGGAATGGCGGATATTTTAAATGATAAAAAATTGAGAGTTTTTCAAAGAACCTTGATATCTCCAATTAAAAAACGCGACATAGTCATAGGGAATTTAATCAGTACAATGGCTATTGGTTTTATGCAAATGTTGATTGTTTTGCTGGTAGGTCAATTTGTGCTCGGCATCGATTGGGGTCAGTATTTCTACGGCGTAGTATTGATTGTTTTCACTTTTATTTTCACTGTGTCTTCGCTTGGATTGCTGCTTTCAAATGTTGTCAGTACGATGGGGCAATTAGGTGCGTTGACTCCAATTATCATCACGGCTACTTCTATGATCGGAGGATGTATGTGGCCGCTTGAAATTGTAAATTCAAAAATACTGTTGACGGCATCTAACTTCACACCACAAAAATGGGCATTGGCGGGAATTAAAAGTATAGCGATGTATAATAACGAGCTGTCAACTATCATTAAACCTACAGCAATATTATTATTTATGGGAATTGTATTTTTAATTGCAGGAATTTATTTTCTCGATAAAAAGGAACTAAGTTTCAATAAATGATGTCTTAAAGTTGATAGTGTTTATAAAACAGTCTACAATAGGGGTAATTGATATTATAAAGTGAGGATAAAAAATGATAGAAATTATTTCAAGAAAACAATATGATGAAAAATTTAAAGAGGGATTTCCACTATTAGTCCCTCAATTTGTTTCAGAAACTGATTTGTCGAAAGCAGAAGGTGAGCTTTTTCATCTTCTAGACCACAAAAGTCATTTTATAGCTAAAGGGTATGTTGGGAAGCAAAATAAAGGTTTAGGTTGGCTTTTGTCGTGGAAAGAGAATGAAGAGATAAATGATCAGTTTTTTATGAGTAAATTCATTGTTGCTTTAAATAAAAGAACGAAATTTTTTCAAGATGAAGAAACTACAGCATTTAGAGTATTTAACGGCGAAGGAGATGGAATAGGTGGACTTACTATAGATTACTATGGTGGATATTATCTGTTTACATTTTATAGCCAAGGTATTTATAAATTTAAGGATAGTATAATCAATCAGTTTAAAAACCTTGTTGCTTTCGAAGGAATCTATGAAAAAAGAAGATTTGATGAAAAAGGCAAGTATATAGATGCTGATGATTTTGTTATGGGGAAAGAAGGAGATTTCCCCATTATAGTAAAAGAAAACGGTGTAAATATCGCTGTGAATTTAAACGATGGAGCTATGACGGGAGTTTTTTTAGATCAAAGGGATGTTAGAAAAAAGATTATGCGAAAGTATTCAAATGGTAAAAGTGTTCTTAATACTTTTTCATACACCGGAGTTTTTTCTGTCTTTGCGATTATGGGCGGTGCAAAATTTACAGAGAGTGTAGACCTTGCAAATAGGAGCTACGCAAAAACTGTTGAACAAATGGCCATCAATGAGATAGATTATGATATTCAGTCTATAGTGATTGAAGATGTTTTTAAGTACTTTAAGAGGGCAAAGAACGAAGAAAAGACTTTCGATATGGTTATACTCGATCCTCCTAGTTATGCAAAATCAAAAGGTTTCACATTTAGCTCAGCCAAGGATTATACGGGGTTGATCAAGGATGCAATTGATCTAACAAATATAGAGGGAATGATTGTGGCGTCGACTAATAACTCTAGTGTGACAAGGGAAAAATTTAAAGCGATGATAGATGATGCTTTCAAAGAAAAAAAAGCAAATTATAAAATTATAGAAGAGTTTGGACTACCTAAAGATTTTGCTGTAAATGATAAACTTAAAGAGAGTGATTATTTAAAAGTAGTATTTATTAAGAAAAGTTAGTAAAGATTAGTCTATATTTTATATTTTTACTATGTTAACATATAGATGGAATATGCATAGGAGGGAAAACATGGAAAATAATGAAATATACGATGAGATTAGTTTAAAAGAACTGATTGAAATTCTATTAAAAAACAAAACACTGATTATTACTATCACTCTGATTGTTACACTACTAGCGGGAATATTTTCATTTTTAATAGTAGAACCAACTTATGAAGCTGATGTTGTGTTGATGCCGTATAATGTTGGGCAAACAAATAAGGTAGATTTAAGTTCTGATAATATCGAAAATGTTTTAAATCAGTTGACGGTTTATCCAAGTTTGACTTTGGAAACTTATAAAGAGCAGATAAAAAGTGATGTAGTTTTAATTAAGACGATTGAATCATTGGGGTTAGAAGAAGAGCTTTCTTATGAAGGATTAAGAAATAAAGTTTCTATCAATGCCAATAAAGATTCTAATAATATTACTTTGACAATAACGGATACTAATCCCGAGAAAGCTGCACTTATTGCAAATACATTAAAGGATGTTTATATTGAGTTTGTAGGACAAATGAAACAAAATCAATTAGATCAATCTATTGAATTTTTGGATTCACAAGTGGATATCGAGAAGAAAAATCTTAATAGTGCTTTAAGAGTATTAGAGGGCTTTCTTATTGAAAACACTTCTAGTGAGGAATTAGGACAAGAGTTAGATATCAAGAGAAATAGTAGAAATAGGTTGATTACTGAGAGAGAGGATTTAGTAAGCAATTATGGGCAAGAAAAAATAGAGTATGAACTCAGTTTAAATCTTGTGAATAAAAAAATTGAAATTACTGAAGAGCTGTTGAATAGTGAAGTATCGATTGTAACTCTCCATAAAGACATATATTCAGACTTAGCACTATATGAGTATTTTAAATCATTAGGTATTGATACTGAGAATGTTAATATCTCGGTTGAAGAAAAAAACGAAGTATATTACGAATTGAAAAATTCATTAAATGGTTTGATTGTTGAAAGAGAGACTTTAAAGCAAAAATTATTAAATTTAGATGATAGATATGATAAACAGATAGTTTTTTATGATGCAAGTATCGATGAGTTAAAAGATTCTGTAGAAGAATTAAATATTAAATTTTCTAAAGTTGAATCTGAAGAGAATTTACTTATAACTCAAGTTGAACATACAAAGAGTACTTATGAAGCACTACTTAATAAAAGAGAAGCTATTAGAATTACTGAAGCATCAAAAATTTCAGAGAATAGCATTCTAGTAGTATCTGAAGCTTTTGAACCAATTAATCCTGTTAGTCCTAATAAGATGCTTAATATAGCAATCGGATTTGTTTTAGGTTTGATGATGAGTGTGTTCATTGCTTTCTTTAGGCATTATTGGAAAAATAATTAGCCCTTTCTACGGAAAGGGTTATTTTTTTAAAGATAATTATGTTGATTAAAAGTAAATACGATTATAGTTTTAGTTGACATTCTATGCAGAAGGATATGATTTTCAGTAGAGAACGAGACATTTAAAACGTGTACTTCAGAGAAATGTTGAGACTCTTTTCGAAAAGACAAATATTTCCGGGGGAATAATAAAACAGACCAATTTTGATAATTTATGAGAATTGTATGCTCAAAGTAGACAATTGTCGTAGAAACTAGTATAATTAGCATAACTTGATATCTCCGATAATAGCAAACTACTTGAAAAAGTAGGGCGCAAAGCTACGGACCTAAGGTTTTTTAAACTATGGTGGCCGAGTTACCGAAGAGAACCTTAACTGTGTCTCTTGACACGGTTTTTTTCTTTTATTGGAGGAATATAATAAAAGGAGGAAAATATGAAAAGAAAAATTAGCTTGATACTTGTTCTTATGTTGGTGTTATCAACTGGGGTAGTTTTTGCTGATGATGAAGTTGAATCTGATGATGAACTAGTTATTGAAGAAACGGACGAAGAAGAGGAAGCGGTTGAAGAAGAAGCAGATGAAGAAGAAGCAGATGAAGAAGAAGCGGATGAAGAAGGTACAGTGAATAAAGGCAAAGGTAAAGGATTAATTAAAAAAGAAGATAAGGAAATAAAAAACAATCTTAAGTTAGAACTTGAATTTGCTAAAGATGAAGCCGAGCAAAGCAAAGATTTAATTGAAGATGAATTAGAAGCTTTAAAAGATCAATATGAAGAACTTATAGAATCTGAAGATTTCGAAGGTGCTGGATTATTGGTTGATCAAATTTCAGAACTTGAATTGAGATTTCAAGAATCAAAGGTTCAAATCAAACAAATTATTAATGAAAGAAAAGCAATTGCAAGAGAGCAATATACAGAAGACGAGTTAGAAACATTTACGCAATCCATTGAGAATATAAGAGAAATGCATGAAGGTGCAAATGTTTTAGATATGGGATCTGTTGTGATTAAAAACAATATTATTAAATTTGATACACCTCCATATATTAAAGGTGGTAGAACTGTAGTTCCAGTTAGAGCTTTAACTGAAGGATTAGGTGCTTTGGTATCATATAATAATGAAACTAGAGAAGTTACAATTGTAAAAGATGGAACAGAAATTGTTTTATTGATTGGATCAAATGAAGCTTTAGTAAATGGTGAAACTATTCTATTAGACAGTAA
>DAOUQP010000151.1 GCA_030625575.1 Eubacteriales bacterium
GACAAAGTATTTTTTACCATTGAAAAAGCAGCTTGATGATATTCGAAAAAAATATACCTCTGAATCGGAACAGTTTCAGAATTTTAACAAATATCAGCAAGAACTAGATGAATTCGAAAAGAATCCCGAATCATGCCAATCAGTCTTTTTTGTCATGCAGAAGATATGAATCCAGTATTGATGAATGCTAAATAGATTACTCAATTAAATATTCACATAGCTTCAAACCACTCAGTGTGATTTGTAATTACCATATTTTTTGTATGTCTCAGAAACATTGTTTGATATTAGGTGATATTCCACCAAATCAACCACTATGTTTTTCCCATTCTTCCTGCAACATTCTATACTCAACACAATCACATATTTTCCCATGCAAAACTACATGTTTTATAAATTCAGCTTCTTTTACCATGTCAAGCTTCTTCATAATTTTCTCTGATCCTAAATTGTCTTTATTACATCCAGTAATGATTTTCATTGCATCCAATTCATTGAAACAATAATCCAATAAGGCTCTAGATGACTCAGTTACTATCCCATTTCCCCAATACTTCTCAAGAATAAAATACCCTAATTCAAATTTATTACCAAATTTGCTGTTAAGCAATTTTGTTACTCCTATTTCGCCTATGTATTCATCTGTCTTCTTATCTGTAATTGCTAAGAAATATTTCTCTCTACTATCGGAATTGGATTCATTTATAGATACTCTGAGATTTAATTTTGATTCTTCAATGCTATTTGTTTTTAAATCCTGTAAATAATACATCACTTTCGAATCTGATAATAGTTTATGTAAATCAACTATATCTTCTTCAATGTGATCTCTAATTATCAATCTATCTGTTTCAAGTCTTATCATATTATCCCCTCTAACAATAAGTATACCCATAAATACTGTATTATGTTTTATACTTTATTGTTTATACCCATATTTACATTTTGTTATCTAGTGAATAATGAGTACCGCGACCCATTTATAGACCTAGGAATCATACAAAAAAACTGGCATTTCAGCCAGTAAATTTTACCAATATACCTTGTTGTTTTTTTTACTAGTAATGAACAACACTCTACATATGAGGTTGTCTAACAATTAGATAATTTTGCTGGCTTATTCTAATTCACTAACATTCAGATAAGAAAACATCTTAGAATAGCCTTAAATAGCCCTTAATAGAGCTACTATTTTCTTAACTCCTAATATATTAATGGTTCTTTTAATATTATAAGCAATCAAAATAAGACCAGTTTCACAACTAACTGACCTAAATCCACGTCTATAAAAATGTGTAAATCCCAAATGGCGTTTTATTGTTCCAAATGGATAATCTATCGCTACGTCCTTCAACGAAAACATGCCTTTCCGAATATCGGGAAGGCATGTTTTCTAACTCCTTAAAATCTTATTCTATTCTCTCAATGATCAACAAATAGTTGAAACCCGCCGTCGCACCCATCATATGAAATTTCGGTATAATGTTGGGAATAATCGAAATGATATGGCCCTCGATACCATTCAGAAAACGTTCTAAAGTAATACTGTCAACACTCCGTTCCACAGGAAATTTATGAACCTTGTATTTCATCGAATCACCTCATGATATGAGTACCCACTTTAACAACCGACTCTTCAAGTTTTATTCTGTTCTCACTATTCCAGAAAGTTTGACCCACTCTTTTGTCCTTGATATTGTAAGCGCTTAAACGTCCGATCAAATTGAAATCTACAGGACTCTCGCATTTGATTTTGAACAGTTTCAAGCTGTGGTTGTAACCAGATTTTACGATCTCAAATCTGGAAAATCATCTATGACCCATCCCAGAACTTCTTTCATTCTATTACAGTGTCCACCATTTTCCATTCTGGCCATATACCCATCAAATGCTTCCATATATCACCTCTGCATCTTTTTTCATAATATGTTTATGCCATCTTTTCAAACTGACACAAATATATCTCATCATTTCATTGAAAACTACTGGTAATTATATATTATTACCATTTCAGTTATGCAAAAATAAACAGACTTCCTCAAGTCAATGAAGAAGTCTTTTTCCTTTATAACCCGTTGATTTCATTCGATCGTGAACCATTAAAGGCATTATTCGATAACACCCTCTTCAATCAGAATATTCATCATAACATCGACAATCTCTTTTTCATAATGAATACCACTCAGTCTCTTGAGCTCTTCGACTGCCTGAATCGATGAAAGTCCTTTTCTGTAAGGGCGATCTGTCGTCATTGCATCGTAAGTATCGGATACAGCGATGATCTTTGCTTCGATGAGAATCTCATCCCCTTTCAGTCCATGCGGATATCCAGAGCCATCAATTCTCTCATGGTGTTGCTCAATAATCTGCCAAATATATTCATAGGATGTTTTTTTGACCATTTCAGCTCCATCTCCAGGATGACGTTTGATATATTCGAATTCTTCATCTGTCAGGCGCCCAGGTTTGTTTAAAATTTCATCAGGAACATTGATCTTGCCGATATCATGCAAAAGAGATGCAAAAACGATATTCTGATTTTTCTCTTTTGAGAGTCCCATTCGATTCCCGATCTTTGCGGCATAGTCCTTGACCCGTTGGATATGACTGTGGGTATAGCTGTCTTTTTTCTCTACTTTCTTTGCAATTTCCGTCAAATCCCTAATCGTTTCACTGATATACCCAAAAAGAGGTTGTGTCGAGACATACAGAAGTGCTACATCTGTCAATGTATTAAATTCTACAGTCTTGTCCAGATAATTTGTATAGAAATAATCTCCCTGTTTCATAATGCTTTGTCCGTTATCAGTGTCTATTCTGATTTCACCTTCAAGAATATAGAAAAACTCCATTGTTTCTTTGACCTTGCCCGGCTCAATGAATACGGTTTCATTTGCACGGACTGTCTGGAACATAACTTCGGTACCATCACCCTTGGCCAACAATCTTAATTCTGCTGAACTTTGTGTGAATCTGTCTATAAATTCATTTCGTTTGCCTATATATAACCCTTGGTTCATCTTGTCCTCCAATGTCTTTCAACCAACAGAATCTGCATAATGCAAATTTTTCTTATTCTATTATAATATAAAAAAAAGGGATTAAAATCAATCCCTTTCGTCTTTTAAAATGCACCGACAATCAGTGGGTCGATCCAAGCTGTAACGCCAAATATTTCCATTTCAATCAATTCACAATAGACTATAATGCCTTTTTCAGCCGCTTCTGTGATTGTTATAGCTGCCAGCTCGTTCACATCATTTTCCAGTTTACCGATGATTTCACTAAGTACTTCATGAAATTTCTCAGAGTCATCCATCAGTTCTACTGCTTCTATTGCAGCTTCGCTCAGCGCTTGATCAACCATATCGTTAATCTCCAGATTGACTTCTTCCACTTCCTGAATCACTTCCAGCAAGAATTCATTCGAATCGATTTCGTCCGCATATGCTACAGTTCCAAAAGTCATCAATAAAACCGTCAATAGCAATACAATTTTCATTTTGTTTTTCATTGAATTGTCCTCCTTCATAAGTATCATGGTATGTATTAATAAAGATTCCTATGGGAATAGAAATAACAAAACAATTCATGCGAACGCGATCAATTCACCTCCTTATCGAATATAAAAATTCGCGCGATCAAATTCAAATAAAAAAGAGTAATATTCGTTGCCTATTACTCCAAGTAAATCATTAGGCAACCCAGCCGTCATGTATAGAGTCCTATAGTTAGACCTGTGGCTTTGCGTCTCCATCTTTCGATGGATTTGCTATTTTCTAATATCCCATATTCATTTAATTCAATATTAATTCATTATGCGTGTTTTGTCAAAATACTGTTATTGATATTCCTTCACCTTTCATTACAAATCAAATTTCATCTATCATAAGATTACTATCATCAAACCTATTCAAGAAGCATACAGTGTATACGAACGTAAGAAGTCACCTCTATTCAATAGTTTCGAAATTGATGTAAAAAACATTCAGATTGATCCTATGCAGATATTGATAATATTTGTTTACGCTTCACCACAGTCCCTCACATGCGTAGTCCGAGGTAACAAATATAAAATAAAACTGGCCATAATTTTAGCCAGTAATTTTACCAATACACCCTGTTATTTTTTTACTAGTAGTGAGCAACACTCTACATGAGAAGTATGCGGGAACATATCTACCAGCGTCATTTTCTTTATCTTGTATCCTGCTTCATTTAATTGCTTTGCATTTTCAATGAAAGTTTTTGGATTGCAGGAAATATAAACTATTTCATCTATA
>DAOUQP010000189.1 GCA_030625575.1 Eubacteriales bacterium
TTTAAATTTGGATTTGAATATATACCAAATTCAGCTATTTTGCTTGCACTATCTATCTCTGTAAAATACATTACTCCAATATATTGCTTTTTGAATAAAACCAAATAATACTGTTTGGTTTCACTGTTTTTCAATGAGTCAATAAATGCAAGATGTTCTTCTTTAGATATAATATCTGAGTTATACATCCATTTTCTGACATCCTCATTATTGCGCCAATCAAGCACCATCAGTTTGTTGTTGCCTGAAAGATCAATGAAATTTGTCAATGAGGTTTTATTTAGATTCATCTTAACACTCTGATACTCTTGAAAGCTTCAACAGCTTTTTTCCCCACTCTCATACCTTGATACTTTGCATTAAGATCTATACCCTCTAAGCTTCTTGGATGTGGGTATGCACAAAGCTCTGAAGCATATTCTTTCATAGCTTTTATTTTTAAATCTAAAGTATTGCTAATATTGTAATAAGTGTCTGGCGAAAAGGAAATAGGGTAATTCCATTCTGTAGATGATAAAATTTCAAAACTATAAATCTCTTTGACACATTCATCTCGCATGGGTCTTGTTGCAGTAACCACTGCTTTATAAGTGATTTGATGATCTATATTTAAATCATGTTCATAATGAGTGAAAATAATATCTGGTTTTACTTCATCTTTAACTTTTGAAATTACTTTGATAATATCAAGCAAATCAACACTGTCAAATCTATTGTCTGGGAAACTTTCAACAAATACTTTTTTAATTCCTATTGTATTATTTGCATTATGAATTTCATCATTAAGTACCGTAATTTCATCTTTTTTATTTTCTACTTGTCGCTCCTCATCTCTACTAGTTTTTCCTTCTCCAAGTATAAGTGTATAAGCTCCATATCCTTCTTGGATCAACCTTGCTACTGTTCCAAAACAACCTAAAACTTCATCATCAGGATGCGCGGCAACTATTAATATTTTTTTACTCATTTTCAATCACCTCAAATCTTCCATTTAATGTATTGTTTTTAAAATTGACTTCGCTAAATTGAATCCTGATACCATCTAATTCCAGATAGGCTTTTGGATATCCTTCTGCATCTAACATTCTAATAAAATCATATAGTTTAGAAATAGATTTTGTCTCTAGTAGGCTTATATTGCTTTGGTCTGGCGTTCTTCTTTTAAATGTAGTAACTTTACCTGTTTGCTTGACAGGAACAATCTCGTTGTCTAATAATTTTGGGATCATATTTTGAAAAACGATACTTGATAGTTTTATAAAGTTCTCTTCTGCACTCCCTACAGAGATATTAAATGGCTCTTTTATGTATATATCCCCTGTGTCTAGACCTTCATTGACTTTTAAAGCTGACACTTTTGTATCATAGATCTCATCCATTATTAAGTTTTGAAAAGGGCTTCCACCACGTCCAAAAGGTAAATCTGTCATATGGAATACTACACATTCATAATTTTTATAAACATCCTCGGGTATTATCCAAGACCAATGTGGCAAGAAAATATACTTAGGATTAAGATCTTTAATAAATTTATAGTTTAATTCGTCCGGATCAGTAATCAGATGAAAGTTGAGCCTACCTTTATATTTTTCTGCTAATAAAAAATAGTTTTTTATATTCCACTCTTTTACTGTTGCAATAATTATATTATCCATGCAATAAACCTCCTAGAATTTTTTTTAACTCTGTTGCGTTAAACTTTTCCAATGCCAAATGATTATTCTTAACTAAATACCTGTACATTTCAATTTGATTGTTCGCTGTTTTAATAGCAACAAAAGGAACATTAATATAAAAAATTTCATTTAACATGACACTTGGTGATGCAATGGATAGATCTGCTTCATTCATTAATCTCGCTATTTTATCAGTATTGATATGTAGCGTGACATTGTCTTTATCTGTAACGTACTCTTGTAACTCATTTAAATATTGGTTAGCTGTAGTCGTTACAACATTTGCATGAATATTTGAGAAGTTTTCTAAAACTTTTAAAATTTGAATATTCAAATTAGAATGATCTGCCCCGCCCATAGCCAAGAAAATTTTGAATTTTGAATTTTGAATTTTGAATGGATTTTTTCTCTTGCTTTTCTTTTTTTCTTCTATAAATTCATCTCTTAATAGAGTATATTCAGAACCGCATCTCAGTTCGCAATGTTCTGGAACTAAGTTTTTGTACCTTGAACTTTCTGCGTATATGTTATGATTTAGCAAGATGTCGCAATAGTGTTTTTCATAAGTATCATCTAAAGAAAAAATTTTGAGTTTTGCACCTAAAGGCATTTCCGTTGGGCAGTTTTGCACCCCAAGGGCATTTCCTGATCGGGCAGTTTTGAGTTTCTTTTCAAAGTGATAATCAATTCCATAATGATCTATCACTATCATATCTATACTGTACTTTTCAATAAGCTCATTTACTTCTTCAATATCATTAGAATTCAGAATCTCGATCGAATAACCCTTCCCTTCGATTTTGTGATTTATATTTCCAGATAAATCTTGTGTTGCAAAGATAATATTTGCATCTTTAAATTGTTCAGCCAAGACCAAGTCTCGCATGATGTGACCTGTGCCGATGGTTGATGATGAGTCGGCTCTGATGAGGA
>DAOUQP010000145.1 GCA_030625575.1 Eubacteriales bacterium
ATGTGTTTTATCACATAAGTCCTATAAAGCTTAAATACTCCTTATAGGTTAAAATCCTTCGCCAATGTTGTAAATGCTTTTTACATCTATTACACCGCTCCTTCCCAAACAGAGCTTTTAATAATAGACAACAGAGCCACAAATTAGGATTAACGTCCATGGGTGTTATGACATAAACAACGTAGTTATTTAAAACTTAGGCTAATCAATATGGGCTTTGTATTAGGTTCTATACAAGCCCCGACCTTTTAAGGTCGTGGGTTATTGACTAAAATGCCTCCTTTTATCCGATGACTAAGAATTCTACTTCGCCGAGTTAAGAATTCTAAAGTCCCTGGATTACGATTTCTAAGCATCAGTTCTGTAATTGTTTTTTTGATGCTAAGAACTTCGTTTATAATAATTGTACACAAAAATTCATCTTTATTGTAAAAAAAATGATAAAATAAAAAAAAGGAAGGTGACATGATGAAACTTGTAACTTTTGAGTACGGTAATAAAAGAAAAATTGGAAAACTAGAAAATAATGAAGTACATGAAATTTTAAACTATGATGGTATGTTGGATTTAATAAATGAAAATGATTTGTCGAATCTAAAATTAAGCGAAGAATCTTATGATTTAGATGAAATAAAGTTATTATCACCGATTCCGAATCCGAGGAGAAATGTTATATGTTTAGGCAAAAACTATATCGATCACGCTGTTGAGCTAAAAGGTAAGATTTCTGCTGATGTTTTTATTCCGGAACGTCCGATATATTTTTCTAAATTTGTCGACGAAGCAATTGGAACGAATGGTGATGTCTTATCTTACTTCGATAAGTTTGATACCTTTGATTATGAAGTAGAACTTGCTATTGTTATTGGTAAAAAAGGAAAGAATATTAAGGCGGAAGATGCTAAAGATTACATATTTGGCTATTCTGTTGGAAATGATTTCAGCATGAGAGAATTGCAAAAGGAGCATTATCAATGGGTTAAAGGGAAAAGCCTTGATACACATACTGTGATTGGACCGAGTATTATTACAGCAGATGAAATTCCTTATCCACCAGTATTGGATATTAAATCATATGTAAATGATGAAATTAGACAATCTTCGTCAACTAAAAATTTGATTTTCAATATTGATTATATAATAAGCGATTTTTCAAAGAGTACAACTTTATTGCCTGGAGATATTATTCTTACAGGAACACCGGCAGGTGTAGGGATGGGTTTTACTCCTTCGAAGTATTTGCGGCCAGGAGATATAGCAAAGTGCGAGATAGAGAAAATTGGAGAATTAGTAAACTATATTAAGTAGTTTAATATAACCTTTATAAGTGTATATATTAAACATATAGATATAGGGGGTGTTTTTATGAAAAGTTTAAAACTTGCCGAAAAAAGAAGATCGGTTCGTGAATACAAAAATAAAAAATTAACTGAAGATGATAGAAAATATTTAAATCAGCTGATAATGGAAAAACCTTTAATAGCTGAAGATGCCAGTTTGGAATTTGTTTTTGTCGAGAATGGTGAAAAAACTGCAAAAGATTTAGATGGGGGATTAGCTGGATATTTTGGGAAAATGATTGAAGCCCCACATTATTTTGTTTTATTAAGTGACCCAAAAAGTAAATGTTATAAAATTGCCGGTTATGTTGGAGAATGGTTAATCTTAAATGCTACTAAAAAAGATATCGGAACATGTTGGATTGAAGTTATAGATAGTGAAAAGGTTAAAGAGGTACTGAATATTCAAAGTGATAAAGAAGCGGTTGCATTGATTGCAGCGGGTTATCCAAAAAAAGAATATAAATTATCAAATATCTATGCATCTATTAAAAGAGGAAGTATATCAGCTTTAACTGATTTAGGGTATCCTAATATCGACAGTGGTTATTCGAAGGAAATAGTTAGCAGTAGAAAATCTATAACTGAATTTGTATTTATTGATGAATGGGGAAATGTTCCAGATGTCGAAGAGTTGGAAATGCGTGGTATTCATGAAGCGTTATTTTATATGAGACTAGCACCTTCTTATAAAAATCGACAACCATGGTATTTCATAGTAAAAGGAAATGAAATTGATTTATTTATTCAGCAAAGTGATGAAATAAGTAGCTGCATACAGTGTTTAGATGCTGGAATAGCGATGTTTTACTTTGAAGTTGGATTACATGATGTTGGGATGAAAGGCAAATGGAATCTTTCTGATTTTGAAACAAGTACAGATATTCCAAAGGATTATAAGATTGCAGGAAGATATCAATATTAAGAGAATAATAAAGATGCTCTTTTGAATAAGAGCATCTTTATTTATTCTAGGCTTAATAATGTCAATTGTTCAACACCGTCTAATTTTTTAATTGAGTCTAAAAGTGTATTATACGAACTGTTTAATTTAGAGATTTCAAAATGTATCGAAACATTTGCAACCCCATTTTCGGGTGGGTTTTGTGTTATCGTTAATATATTGCCGTTATGTTCTGAAATAGTATCTAAAATTTTACTTAATACACCTGATTCGTGTTTTAAAATTAGATTTATTGTAGATTTATTTCCAAGAGCACCGTTTTCCAGCAAGAATACATGATCGCAGTATTTATAATAGGTACTTCTAGATAGACCTACTTTGTTGACGGCTTCAGTGATGCTAGATACTAGATTTGCATTGATAAGGTTTTTGGCTTCAATTACTTTGATAAAAACATCAGGAATAATGTCTTCACTAACTATAAAAAATTTTTTAGTATTCATAGTTATCCCTCCACGGTTGTCCTTGTGACTAGGACGGTTGTATTTAATGATATTATAACACAGAACTTCTTTCGAGTGAATTAGTGTATGATTTTGATGCCTTTGTAGAAGTCTTATGATAGAATGAGATAGCTAGAAAAATTTGAGGGGTGTAGGAATGAATAAAAAAAATATATTAGTATTGATTGTTATAATAGCTGTACTATTTTCCGTGACTGGTTGCACATCAAAACAACTGGATTTACCTAAAGAAGAGACTGATCCTGATGTAGTCGTGATAGAAATCGATGAGGAAGAAGTAATTGAAGAAGAGATAATAGAAGAAGAAGAAGTAATTGAGGAAGAGCCGATTGAAGAAGAAATAATAGAGGAAGAAACAAATTATGTTCACGTGAATATTCATGGACTTAATTTTAGAGAGGGTTCTAATTCTGATACTGGAGTTATAAGAGTTTTAGAATATGAAGAGAAATTAGAAGTGATTGGCAACGAGAACGATCACTGGATTCAAGTAGTCGATAGCTCTGAAGTTACAGGATGGGTTTTTTATAAATATGTGAATTTTGAAGAAGAATTTATTGAAGAAGAAATCAGCAAGATTAAAAGAGTTTATCACGATGTTGATTATGATGCATATGAAAAAACTTTGGATTTTGAAAATAATCCTTATGTAGATGTTAAGGGTGTATATGTATCTGGAAACTCTGCAGCTTCTAATATCGATTATTTTATCGAGTTAGTAAAAAACACTGAAATCAACAGTCTGATTATCGATATAAAAGACGATAACGGTGTGATGTTATTTCAAAGTGAAACAGCTAAAAATACTTTGGGAGACAAATATAAATTTTATATTAAAGATATAGAGTCGTTTATTAAAAAATTAAAGGATGAGGATATTTATTTGATAGGACGGTTGGTTTCATTTAAATCGCCTAAATATGCCTCAGTTAATCCAGAAAGAGCAATTACTTATAAAGATGGGACACTTTTTAAAACAAATGACGGTGTTTCTTGGGGGACTCCTTATGACAGAGAACTTTGGAAATATTTAACTGGAATTGCTAAAGAAGCAGCAGAGATCGGGTTTAATGAAGTACAATTTGATTATGTGCGTTTTCCAACTGCAAGTAGCAAGAATTTAGATTCTCTATTGGACTACAGAAACGATTTGGGAGAAACTAAGACAAAAGCAATTCAATCGTTCATTAAATATGCGCAGGAAGCGCTTGATGATTATGAACTGTATTTATCAGCTGATGTTTACGGATGGACTTCAACTGCTATCAATGATGTTGGAATAGGTCAACATTGGGAAGGGATCAGCAATGTTATAGATGTTACAAGCCCGATGTTTTATCCGTCGCATTACGGAGAAGGAAACTTTGGATTTGAAGTACCGGATGCTCATCCTTATGAAGTTATGTATAGAGCGACAGAAGATGCGATTAAAAGAAATAGTAATATAGAAACACCTGCAAAGATCCGTCCGTGGATTCAATCATTTACTGCTGGATGGGTAGAAGGACACATAAGTTATACGATAGATAGGGTAAATGATCAGATCAGAGCTTTAAAAGAGCTTGGAATTGACGAATATATGTTGTGGAACTCCGGAAACAAATATAATATTGACGGTATTGGAGTAGAATAAGGGGGTAAATTATGAATTCAAGTTATGAAATAGCAAAGAAATTATTGGAAATCAAAGCAGTTGTAATAACTAATGAAGATAATCTATTTACATGGGCTTCTGGGATAAAATCACCGATATATTGTGATAATCGACTGATAATGGCTTATCCAGAATTCAGAAAATATGTCGCTGATGAATTTGCCAAGAGAATTAATGAACTGGATGAAAATATTGATGTAATAGTCGGTACAGCGACTGCTGGAATACCTCATGCTGCTTGGGTAGCCGATGTTATGGGGAAACCTATGGCGTATGTAAGAAGTTCATCTAAAGCGCATGGTAAGAAGAACCAGATAGAAGGAATAGTTGCTGAGGGACAAAAGGTTGTAGTTATCGAAGATTTGCTTAGTACAGGGGGAAGCGCTTTAAATGCC
>DAOUQP010000045.1 GCA_030625575.1 Eubacteriales bacterium
CATAAAAAGTCCCTTGGTTTCTTTCCTAATGATTCTTACAACTACAGTTAATAAAGCAGTTGTTATAATCGAAAAAAACGCTGCATTTATAGGAGTTCTTCCTGAAATCAAAAAGTATAAAAGTACTGCTAAAGGAATAAACAAATATCCTCTTTCTCTTATAACCACAGATACTTTCGGTAATTGCTCTTTCGGAAGTCCTTCAAGTCCATTTTTTGATGCTCTTAAGTGAATCATTACAATTACACCTAAGTAATACAATAGAGCTGGAATGATTGCGCTGATTGCAATCGTTATATAAGGAATACCTAAATATTCAGCCATTATGAAAGCTGCCGCTCCCATTACTGGCGGTAGTATTTGTCCACCGCATGAAGCCGCCGCTTCCACTGCTCCTGCGAATTCTTTTTCATATCCTATTTTCTTCATTAATGGTATTGTGAATGCGCCAGTAGTAACTACGTTTGCAACTGCACTACCATTTATCGATCCTAGCAATCCACTTGAAACTACGGCTACTTTTGCAGGGCCTCCTTTTGAAGAACCAGCTAACGCCATTGCCAAATCGTTGAAGAATTGACCCATTCCTGATTTTTGCAGGAATGAACCGAATAGAATGAACAAATATATATAAGTAGATGAAACCCCTATTGCGATACCGTAAATCCCTTCAGTAGAAAGGTACATATACTCAGCTATCGCTTTAATGCTATACCCTCTATGAGCAATGATTCCTGGTAATTTTCTTCCGAAATATGCGTATAATAAAAATAATATTGCAAGAATTACGATTTCTTTTCCTACAATTCTTCTCGCTCCTTCAAGCAGCACTAGAATTGCAACAACACCTAAAGCTACATCCACCGTATTCGGCAAACCTGCTCTTAATACAATCGCATTATAACCAAATATGATATATGCTCCTAGGGCTAAAGATATCATTGAAAATATCCAATCTAAAAGAACTGGTTTATCTTTCTTTGATTTTTTACTTGCTGGATATAGAATAAAAACAAGGCTCATAATAATTGCGACATGAATGCTTCTATGCATCAAAGTCGGTAGAGTACCTTGCCACGCTGTATATAAATGAAATAATGAGAGCATTATACTAACTAAAAAGACTATAATTCCAACTGTACTTTTTTTATCAAATTTTCTAAATCTTGATTCAGTATCATATTTTTCTAAAAGCTTGGCTTGATCTATTTCTTGTTCATCGATTTCAACTTTCTCATTCTCCATACTATCCCTCCTTCTTTAAAAAAATCCTCTGCATCAACAGAGGATTTTATTTGTTGTTAATGTAAAACTCCTATTTCCTCAAAGTATCTTTCAGCACCTGGATGCAATGGAATTGGCATACCTTCATAGTATTTGGCAACATCAATTTTGTTGGCTACGCTATGAGTGTCTCTTAACGTTTGAAGATTCTCAAATAATACTTTAGTTATATCGTATACTACTTGTTCATCTAAATCTTCTCTTGTAATCATCATTGAAACTACTGCTGCAGTTTCTACATCTTCTTCATTATCGTATGTTCCTGCAGGTATGATTTCTGTTTTATAGTATGGCATTTCTGCAGATAATTCTTCAACTTTTTCAGTTCTTACTGGAACTATGACAACATCATGAGTTGTTGACAAGTCCATAATTGTTGCATTCGGCAATCCTGAAGTCAAGAAAGCTGCATCGACTGTACCATTTTTAAGTTGTTCAATCGATTCAGCATATGATAAGAAATCTTCGTCTATATCATCATATGTGATTCCGTAAATTCCTAAAATATTTCTCGCATCAACTTCGGTTCCACTTCCCGGTGCTCCTACGCCGACATTTTTACCTACAAGATCTTCAATCTGAGAAATTCCTGTATTTGCAAGTGTTACCACCTGACAATGGTTAGGATACAATGCTGCGATTCCTCTTAAGTTGTCGAATTTTCCTTTTTCAGAAAAACTTTCAACTCCATTATAAGCAAAACTTACAACGTTGTTCATAGCAAGTGCGATTTCTGCATCTCCCATCGCAATTTTAGTGGCATTAACAGCTGATGCTCCAGTTGATTCAACTGATGCATTGACATAAGTAAGCTTTTCGTTCAATAAATTTGACAAAGCTCCACCAAGTGCAAAATACGCTCCTGAACTTCCGCCAGTAAGAATTGTTACAAACTGATCTTCTGGAGTTGCATCTTCAGCAACAGCCGGAGTCGATTCATCGACAGGTGCGTCTGCATTAGTTTCCTCAGCAGCTTGAGTACAACCAACTAATGTTAACCCCATAACAGACAAAATCAATAATAAAACTAATAATTTCTTCATTTTAACCCTCCATAGTAAATATTTTAAATTTGTTGCTTTAATATTACTATGAAATGTCAAAAAAAACGCAGCTTCACCATATCATACATTTATTAATGGTTAAGTTGCATTTATCTTGTTCTAAATTACATATGCTATTATATTTTAACGATCGCTTTGAATTCTTTGATATAGTTTCTGCTGACGAAAATTTCTTTATCCGGCATATTTTTCAGTTTGATTTTCATGGTAGAGTTAAACCACGGGATAATTTCACTGATATAATCGATATTTACTATGAAACTTTTATGAATCCTGATAAATTTATTATCTTTATATGTTTCTGAGAACTTTTTCAAATTTAAATTTGTACATACAAACGCTTCTTTTTCAGTATATAAATATAAATTATTATTTCTAAATTCCAAATGAACTATTGAATCCAAATCTATAAGAAAAAATTTACCGTCCTTATGTAAAGCAATTTTTTTCAAATCGTCATTAACAAGATTGTTTTGTGAAACACTCTGTTTATCATGCACTAGATCTCTGACTCTTTCTACACATTTATCTATTCTCTCTTGGTCGAATGGTTTTACTAAATAGTCGATAGCTCCAACTTCAAATCCTTCTAAGGCATACTCAGAATAAGCAGTAGCTAGAACTAAACATGGAGGATTTTTCAATTGTTTGATTTTTAGAGCCAAGGAAAGACCATTTTCTGTTTGCAGATGAATATCTAAAAAAACGACATCAGGCTCATAGGTGTTTATAAAATCTAAAACCTCTTCTCCATCTCCTGTTTCGCAGCATATTTTTATATCTTTATGTTTTTCTAGAGAATATATCAATTCTTCTCTAATATATTTCTCATCATCAACCACCATTGTTCGTATCATTATTAAATGCCTCCAAATTATAACTATTATTTTGCTAATTCCATAATAACTTCTGTCCAGTTATTTAATTCTGAATTTATTTTCAATGAATACTTATCACCGTAAATATATGATAATCTTTTGTTGACATTATTGAGTCCAATCGAATTGGAATCATCTATATCTAAATTCAACAAATTATCAATTTTGTCCTTTTCAATTCCCACACCACTATCATATATCGAAACAACAATTTTATCATCATCTTCTTTAGCAGTGATAATAACTTTTCCGCCATTTTTTTTCTTTAATATTCCGTGTTTTATCGCATTTTCTACAATAGGTTGAAGTGTTAATGGAGGTAATAAAAAACGAATGTTTTCATCGACATTATATTCAACTTCAAGTTTTTCTTCAAATCTCGCCTTCTCTATTTCCACATAAGATTTAACATGATTTATTTCTTCTGACAAATCTATCATTTTCTTTCCACCGCTAATATTTTTTCTAAAATAATTACCTAAATGAAGCACCAATTCTCTTGCTTTAACTGAATTCGTTCTACATAGTGATGCTATTACCATTAATGAGTTGAATAGAAAATGAGGATTTATTTGCGCCTGTAGTGCTTTAAGTTCAGTTTGCACTAATAATTGAGATTTCTTTTCTAATTCACTAATCTTTATCTGAGTCGAGTAAAGTTTAGATAACCCTCTACAAGTTTCAATATCGATGTTTGTAATTATTTTTGGAAACAATTTAAAAAACTTCATAGTTCCAATAGTTTCTTTTTCGTTTTTCAGCGGTACTATGATTGAATACTGAAAAAAAACATCCTTTTCAACTTGTTTATCAATTATTTGCATTTCTCCAGTATTTACCACCTTGATGTTATGCTGGCTGATAGGCGACCCCACCTCTAAATTTTCTTTAGACTTTTCACCAGAATAAGCTAACACTTTTTCTTTATTCGTAATCGAAACTGCATCGAATTCTGTCATTTCACATATGACATCTGTAATCTTTTCGATATTTTCAGAATATAATCCTTCGCGAATATATGGTAATATTTTATCGATAATATCCAAAGAAAGATTAACCTGCTCTGCTCCCACTTTTTCTCTTTCTTTATATAAGTTATCTATTATCATAAACAAAAGAGCAAGTCCTATCGAGTTGATCAACACCATCGGGAACCAAATATCTTTTACTAAGTTTACCGCTTGATCGAAAGGTTTTGAAAAAATCAAAACCGAAATCTTTCTCATACTTTCACATATCGCTCCCGTAAAAGCAGCATACATCCAAATGTTTTTCTTTCCTTTGATCCAAATGCCTATATAACCCGCTATAAGCCCTTCTAACGGCACTGAAATTGCACATGCTGTTTGGGTAAACAACCCAGTAGGCATTGAATATCTATGAATACCGGCAATTAATCCAGTCAATAAGCCTACTAAAGGTCCTCCTAGAATACCGCCTGCTGCAACACCGACAATTCTAGTGTTTATCAAAGCTCCGTTGAATTCAACACTTAAATAAGTTCCTATGATTCCAAATATACCAAATATAATTGAAAGGAAAATCTTGTCTTTTAGATATATTGATCGTTTATAAAGCAGGTCTTTGGTAGCTTTTAAATTTGACAGTATAAATGCAAATATAAAAAGCATTCCTAATCGACTAAACAGATTAATAATCAGATATTTATACGTATCCATAATTTCTCCTTTATTGATATCATTAAAAATATTATACACTAAAAAAGTACTATAAATTAATATAGTACTTTTTAATTATAATATCCAATAAATTTACAATAAATATATTTAATTTTTACCTTCATTAAATCTATAATATTTCTCCGCACCCGGATGTAACGGAATAGACATTCCACTATATATATTACTACGCTTAATATTAGCTCCTTGTGGATGTGCACTTTTAATCTCATCTAGACGTTCAAATAAAGCTTGTGTAATTTTGTATATTACATCTTCATCCATATCTACATGTGTTGCAAGTAAAGCCGGGCTTGCAACCGTCACTACATCGTGATTCACACCAATATATGTTCCTTCAGGAATTATTAACGGTGCTAAATAATTAAACTCTCCAAAATCATTGAACAAGTCAATATCCACAGATAATAAATTAATATCCATTTCAGATGCAGCGTCTACAACCGCTACAGTCGGGATGCCCGCTCCTAGAATAACGCAATCTACACTTCCATTTTTCAATGCGATAATACCATCTCTATATGATAAATATACAGGTTCAATTTCATCAAATTCAATTCCGTGAATATGTAATAATTCTTTTGCTGTTCTTCTATTCCCACTTCCTGTATTGCCAACAGATACTCTTTTATCCTTTAAATGATAAATCGTATTAATACCTGAATCTTTTAATACAATAAAATGAAATCCTTCAGGATACAGAACTGCAATTCCCCGCAAGTCCTCATATGGTTCATTAAAAGGCTCCAATCCATTATATGCAACATACAAAGAGTTTGCAGCTCCTAACAATAAATCTACTTCTCCTTTTTTCATTAGTTCCACATTTGCCACTGAACCATCCGTAGATATTGCAGATGCATTCACTCCATCAACATACTTTGTAATAATTGCTGTCAATGAAGCTCCGATAGGATAATATGTTCCAGATGTTCCTCCAGTTCCAATTACAATACTTATATTATCGTTATTATCATATTTTTCTTCTTGCTTACTACATGCAGTAAAATTAATAAGCAATATTATTGCAATTATAAAAATAATAATTTTTGATTTATATCTTTTCATTTTATTTTATATAATATATTCATCAATAACTATATTATAAACTCCTTATATAATTTTTTTAAATTCAAGTGAACAAGCAATTATATTCCAAATATGTTTATCTTGTTATATAATGATCGCTCACTAATCCCTAAAGCATCTGCTGTTTTTCTTTTGTTTCCATCGAAGGATACTAATGTCTTAATAATGACTTTTTTCTCTATTTCTTTAAAATTCTCACCAACCTGAATTATTATCAAATTATCATTATTCATAAGTCTTTCATCAATCTTTTCATCAAATTGAAGATCGTCAATCACAATCTCTGATGTTTTGCTCAAGGCCACTATTCTCTCAATAATGTTTTCAAGTTCTCTAACATTTCCTTTATAATCATATAGTTTAAGTGCTTTAAAAGCTTCTGGATGAATTCCAGTAATTTTTTTGCCGAATTGTTTGCTATATTTCTTAATAAATGTTTCTATCAACAACGGAATATCCTCTTTTCGTTCTCTTAAAGCGGGTACTCGAACATTAATAACATTCAAACGATAAAACAAATCTTCTCTAAATTTTTTATTTGCAATTTCATTTTCTAAATCTTTATTTGTTGCTGCAATAAATCTTACATCAATTTTTATTTTTTCATTTGAACCTAATCTTGTAAATTCTTTTTCTTGAATAACTCTTAGTATTTTGGACTGCAAATGTAATTCCATATCACCTATTTCATCCAAAAAAAACGTGCCGTTATTAGCTACTTCCAACTTTCCTACTTTGTTGGATATTGCTCCAGTAAATGCTCCCTTAACATATCCAAACAATTCACTCTCAAGTAAATCAGCCGGGATTGAAGCGCAGTTAATCGCTTCAAAATTATTTTCACTTCGATTACCTTGATAGTGAATCGCCTTTGCAATCATCTCTTTGCCTGTTCCACTTTCCCCCGTAATAAGTATATTGACATTGATATTTTTAACACTTTCAATCATATCATACACACGTCTCATGGTTTCTGATTTACCAATAATATTGCCCATACTGTATTTTTTATAAACTTCATTACTTAAATGTGAAATTCTAAAATTGAGTTTTTCATATTCCAAGGCTTTTAAAATAAGTATTTTTAATTCTTCGATGTTTATAGGTTTCTTTAAATAATAAAACGCACCCTTTTTAATGGCTTTAATTGAATCTTCTATACTAGAATATGCCGTCATCATAATAACCTGAATATTTTCAAATTTTTGTTTGATTACATCTAGGCCATCCATCCCACTGCTTTCATCTAATTTTAAATCAAGCAACACAACTCGAATCTCTTCAGTATCCAATATTTGATATGCATCTTTGAGATTATTGGCAATAAATACTTTATATTCATCTTCTAAAGCAAATTCAATTGAAGTACAAATTCCCATTTCATCATCGACAACTAAAATTTTTTCCATATATTACACCCCTTACAACTTGATATTAAAACAGATTCATATTGTTATTCAATTACCAATCTAGGTATTTGAATTTTAGCTATAGTCCATTCATCAAGTTTACTTTGAATATCAATAGATCCCTCATTTTCTTTAATTATCTGTTGACATATTGCCAGTCCTAAACCAGTTCCTGATTTCTTACTAGTAAAAAACGGTTCAAATATCTGATGAATATTTTCTTGTTCTATTCCTTTGCCATTATCAATAATTTCTATAACACATTCCATTTCAACAACAAATAAATTGATTGTAATTAATCCCTCATTGTGCTTAATAGCTTGAGTACTATTGCTCAATATATTAATCAACACTTGTTTTATTTGATTACGATCCGCAAACACATGTATATCAGGTTGTATATTCAAATGCGTATTAATATTATTTTCACTAAATCTCTCACTGAACAATTGTATAACTTCTTGAATCAAATAATTAATTTCAAAATCTTTTTTCTTTGTTACAGTAGGTTTTGAATAATCGAGAAGTCCAGTAACTAATTGCTCGATACGATTTAACTCAGATGGTATATAATGAAGTAACTTTTCTTTAAATTTTTTACTTTCAATTTTAGATGGTATAAGTTCTACATATGTCTTGATTGTAGTAAGTGGATTTCGAATTTCATGTGCTACAACTGCCATAAATTCGCCTAAAGCATTCATCTTATCTCTCTGGATTAATTGTTCTTGTATTCTTTTTTCTCTAGTAATATCCTTAAATAGAAAAATCGCTTCTATAATCACATTTCCATCCCATGTAATAGGATATAAACTATAAGTCCATATTTTTTTTACATCATTTAAATATAATATTTTTTCTTGCTCCATGAAAATTTCATTTGAAGTAAAAACATTTTCAAATTCTTCCCTGGTCACTATTTTATTTAAAAAAGACTCCCAAACATTTTCTCCTTTTGCATCTTTCGAATTGAATTTGGCACTCAAATTATCTGCTTTATGATTCCTATATATTATATTGCCATCTTTTTGTGCAATAACGATACCGTGAAAAACACTATTTATAATTTTTTGACGAAGCACATATTCTTCATTCAGTTTATCATTGATTGTTAACAGTTCTTTATTCACATCATTTAGCTCTTTTGTTCTTTTTTTAACTAATCCTTTTAGAATCATATTTGTTCTTACAATTAATATACCTACTAAAAAAATTCCGCCAATAATTAAAATGAATTTTTTTAGTATTTCATTTTGAATTTCTTGCTGTGTTTTAAGTATCTCTCCAAACCATTTTGCATATATTTTATCGTAAGTTCCATTTTTTTTAATTAATTCAATACCCTCGTTAATCATATTGATCATATCTTGATTCTCTTTATTTGCAGCAAAACAATAATCAACAGGCTCAATTGGGGCTCCTACCACTTTTATGAAATTGGTCTGTTTCCATTTTTGAATTGTATATTGTCCAGTTATTCTATTTCCAACAAATACCTCAGCATTACCCATCATCAATGTCAATATACCTTGTTGCTGATTATCAACAAAAATTGCATTATCCAAATTTATAAACCTCAACATTTCATTTGTAACATTTCCCCGTTGAACAATTACACTTAAATCCGATAAATCTTCTAATTCAGCAATATATTTATTGTCGTTTTTTACAAAGATACCTTTTGACATGGTTAAATATGAATCTGAAAATATATATTCATCATATTCTTCACGTTTTTCAAGTCCTAAAATAACATCAACCTGGTTCTCATTAATTGCATCTAATATAGTATAAAAAGGCATTGGAATCAATTCAACATCAATTCCCATTTCAATTGCAATAGCATGGATGATATCAACACTAAATCCTTTATATATACCATTATCATTAACATAATGATATGGTGGAAAACGATTATCTCCTGCTATCTTTATTGATTCTGTATTTAATTCATCACCAAATGAATTTATATTAGTGCATAAAATAATCATAATTGTTATTAATAGCAGATAACTCTTTTTCATTTTCCAATTACCTCACAAAAGTATTTTGAAATCGATTCTATAATTATATCTTATATTACGCTCAAGTAAAAATAGTAAGTTTATTTGTTCAACTTTTCACATCTTTGTTCTTAAATCACTTTATTAACAAATACCAAAACAGATGGAGACTCAATCTCCATCCATTTTAATATAGTATTAGATTGTTATTAGTTTGTCTAGTTCTTGGTGCTGAAAAATCATTCGACTCTGAAGACTCATTTCTTGACCTGTAGATTGGCTAATCGCCTTTTCATACATTGCCATTGCGATAGAAATATCTACATATGATAGTCCAACTGCATTAAAATATATGCGTTCGTCATCATTTTCTCGACCTTTTTTCTTGCCAATGATTAGATCAATTAAATTAGCATGAATATCATCATCACTTAGAACCCCGTCTTTATACATCCGGCTCAGTGTTTGCGTGCGATGTTTAATTGTCTCCCAATCGTCACACACGATTTTATCACATTGTTTTGCAACTGCGTATTCATCTTCCCATCCACCAATATGGCTATAAAAAGCTCCCGGTTTCATCCACTCAGCTTTTAATAATGGGGCTTGCGCACTTGTAGCGGTTACTAAAATATCAGCTCCATCCATTGCATTCTTAGCGTTAGTTTTTGCAGCAACAAACTTCATATCAGGTAAGATTTTTTTCATTTCTTCTATGAAAATTTCTTCCTCACTCTCAAGTTTTGCTGATATTCTACATTCTTCTAATTTAGGAAGAACACTCTTCATTGATAGAAGATGCATTTTAGCCTGCTCTCCCGCTCCAATAAATCCGATTGTTTTAGAGTCTTTTTTCGCTAGATGCTTTGCAGCTAATGCACCCATTGCAGCAACTCTTAAATTCGAACATAATGTACCTTCCATAACTGCAATCGGGAATCCCTTTTCAATTTCTGAAAGAGTAATAATTGCCGATAAGTTTTGAACTCCATATTTTTGCGGATTAGTTGGAAAGACAGAAACCCATTTTACTCCACATATTTTTTCTGGTATAAAGCTTGCAGGTAAACAGTTTATTCTTTCTTGTGTTTCATCATTGAATATTTGAACTATCTTATCCGGGAACAAAACTTTATCATCGTTAAATGCTACAAGTCCCTTTTCTGCTGCATCCATTGCCATTTTAATATCGAAACATCCTGCTTTTAACAAATCATCTTGTGATAAATATGTGAAATTAATTGCATTGCTATTCATCGATTTAATTCTCCTTTAATTTTCGATTAATTTTATTTGTAATTATTAGTCTATGCAACCTTATTTTTGCTGTTAGTTTCATCGCGATCAGCATATTTCATTACAGGTTTATTCCAGAAACCAAGCATTTTAGCAAGTAATAGAATTGCTACAATAGCTCCTGTAAATATAAGTCCCATATTTAATGCACCATATTTAATCGCTAAAGTTGGAAGTAAAGCTGTTAATAATCCCCCACCAACAAATGGGCTGAAGAAAGGAGCTCTAAGTGCAAAAGCCTTTCCAGCATCTGATTCCATCTCTGGATCGACTGTTCTTAAAAGCATAAGACCAACAGCTGTAACTCCCGCCAATGTTCCAAAGTTGACAATCGCATGCTCAAACCATTGCTCCTTGAACACTCTTGGACCAATATAGAAGAAATAGAATACTAATCCAGCTACTGAAGCTGCCATAATTATAAATAATGGAAGAGCGTATTCAATAATTACTGGAATTTTGATTGTAGCAATCGCAGCTACTATCAATAATTCTAACGCCAAACCTTGAATTCTACGTAAAGAGCCAACATCTACAGCATCTGCAAATTTTGTCTTTGAAATAGTCAATTGTACAATCAAACCACCAATCATCGCCATTGGGAATAATGGTAATTTTAGTCCTGTCCAATCTTTTAAGTAATAAAGTAAAATCCAACCAATTAAAATTGCAACTGAAATCAATGCAAGATGAAAAGCCAAAGGCTCAACAACGTCTTTATTGATTGTCACTAAAGAACCAGCTTTTTGTTCTTCTTTTGGAATAAGATCATTTTTATTATTTTCTTTAAGTTGTTTTTCTGATTTTATAATTGATGTATATCCTTTTCTTACACCATAATTGATGATAATCATACCACCTATGATACCTACGAAAAGTCCGATTGTTGCTGAAGTAAGACCTAGTGCTCCACCAGCTTCCCAACCAAAATCTGTAAATACATCTGCCATTCCACCAGCAGTACCATGACCACCAGCAAAACCAATTTCTACTATTGAACCAAACATTCCATTCACTTTCCAAATCGGAGCAATTATAAGTCCTGTAACTAAGAAAGGAATTGCAATTTGAATAAAATCACCAACATATCCATACACCATTTGCGGCCCAACAATTTTAGCTACTTCTTTTGGTTTAGGGAAAGTCATTCCCATAAGCATAGGAGCAAAAACTACTGTAATAAGTCTACCTGGTAACGATGCAAAACTTGACATCATATCCGCTGGCAGAACTTTCAGTCCATATTGCCCTAGAATTAAACCAATTATTCCTGCAATAAGAGAAGCTGGAATAAAATACTTTTTAAACAATGGTACCTTTACCCTTAATATGGTTCCTGCTAGCAGTAGTAATCCAAGCACTGCTACATAAAATAATAATGCGTTCATACCTGTTGAATTTAATAAGTCCATTGGAAACATTAATACTCACACTCCTTAAAATTTATTATTGCTTTTTATCTTGTTTGGCTTATGTTATGAATATATTTATACTCCTTAATCATTATTTCCCAAACACATATAGACATATTGCAAATAGTATGCCAACTAAATTTCTAACTGTTTCCAACGGTTTCAGAGGATTTATATTTGTTTTTTTTAAAGATGCGCAAAATTATCAGTCTTATATCTGAATTATTTGCAAATGTATGCATATACTGCAGTATTTATAATCATTAGCACAAATAAATGCTCTAATTTAATCAAAAAACTTTATATTCATGACTATAATTGATATATTTATTTGAATAATTTTCTACAAATAAAAAAATATGCCCATTAAATGGACATATTCATAGAGTATCTATAGAATTAGTTTTAATTTACTACTTAGAGAGATTTCCTATTCTTTATTTCTAATGTATTTAAGGCTTATACTTGGGTTGCTTGTTCTTACTGATTTAATCTCAAAATGTTTTAATGAAGATACAAAAGGTGTAAGCTTTGTATAACCATAATTTCTAGTATCGAAATCCGGATATCGTTTATTGATTGTACTTCCTACTTCACCTAAGAATGCCCAACCATCGTCATCTGAAATATCAGAAATAATTGTTTTGATTGCTTCAGTTATTTTATCGACACTTGTCATTCCAATTTTCGCATCATCATTTTTTGTTGATTTTTTCGCATTCTTGACTACTATTGGTTTTATATCAGTTGCAGCCAATACTTCTAAATATTTAAACTTTTCACATGCGGCAATAAACGGTTTTGGTGTTTTCTTTTCTCCCATACCGATAACATACATGCCAGCTTCTCTTAATCTTGCCGCCAGCTTAGTAAAATCACTATCGCTAGATACAATGCAGAATCCATCGACGCTATGTGAATAAAGTATATCCATGGCATCGATTATCAATGCGGCATCAGTTGCATTTTTACCTGTGGTGTAACTATATTGTTGAATTGGAGTAATGGAATAATCAAGTAAAACATTTTTCCATGAAGCTAGTTGAGGCTTAGTCCAATCTCCATAAATTCTTTTATATGTTGGTGTTCCATGATTTGAAATCTCATCAACTATATACTTTATATATTTTTCGGATACGTTGTCTGCATCAATCAATACGGCTATTTTCTTATCCTTCTCCATTATTTATCTCCTCCAAGTTGAATATCTTTAACTTATTTTACCACAAATATATTAAAAATAATTAATATATTCTGCTTATTATTAATCCCACCGAATTCGATGGGATTAAATGTACTATAAATTATTTATGTCTTTCAATCTTTGCAGCAATTTCATTTTCTTTTAATTCATAATCACTAGAAGATAGCTCTATTCTATAAAGATGGTTATCCTTTTCATATGTAAATATTATTTTTTCAGCAACTATATGATTCTCTTTGAAAGTGTTCATCATCTTTTTTATAACGGCCGCATGCGCTATATTTTCCGTTAGTTTAATATATATTTGATTATATGCAGCATTGTTGTCAAAAGGTAGTTTACTGCTACCTGTCACACTTCTAATGCTACTTTCAATATCGCTGCCATAAAACATATCATTGATCTTGGCATTGTATTGATTTATATTTTTATTCTGAAGATATGATTCTCCAATGATTTTACTAGTAAAACCTCTTGAAATCGTAAAAGAAGTATGGTCACCCAGACAAGTTGCTTTTGCATAATAACTACCATAGATAGGATCAATTTTTACAAACCCTACATGGAATGCTTGCCCAGGGTATTTTTCTTCTAGATATGAAGTAAATTCTCCTCTGATACTTATAAGAAATATAAACACTGTCAATACTAGTATAATTATGATTGAAATAATTATTGTTTTTTTACTCATCAATATCACCTGCATAAAAGAATTATCAATCGATTCATATAAAATTCTATATTTATCAAAACTGATTAATCATCTATAATTTATCTTCTATTATTGAATAAATCTCGTTTGATATTCGGTATTATTTCAAGCTTATTTTTAGTGCAATCTCAATTTTCGTGGAATCAAATGTTGGAAGTTTCAATAATTAAAGCTTATTTTCATCTGTAATTTTACACCAATGGCAAATTTTGAATGTAATCATAGAGCTCATCAAAATTACCTTGTTTATACTCTTGAATGTCCTTTCCTTTAGAATTGATCAAACAATCCTTAAGTAAGAAAGTATCCATACCCATCTCCGCTACACACATATCTTCACTAACATCATTACCGATCATGATGCATTCATTTGGTTCTTTCTCAATCTTTTTCAACGCCTCACTATAATACTCCATACTAGGTTTGCAAAAAGAGCTGTTCTCATAAGTAGTGATTACAGAAAAATCTTCCGGTTCCAAACCTGCCCACTTGATCCTAGAATAGGTTGCAATTTTAGGGAACAGTGGATTTGTAGTCAATACCAATTGATAGCCTTTTTCCTTCAATGTTTGAACACATTTAACAGCCAAAGGATGTCTTTTTGATGAAACCTTTGCTTTATCAAATTCAGTTTTATAATACTCCTCTAAAATCTCTTCTATAGAATCTTCAGATTCTCCGAAGTGTTCATTGAAAACATTCCAAAACCTTTTCTCATTCGACATGGATCCGTCATTATTAATCATAGCTTCAGTACCGACCCATAATGATTTTATCAATTTTTTTGAATCTATCCCCTTCTCTGCAACTTGTTGCCCCATAGTTCCAAAATACACTTCAAGGAATTTTTCTTGATCCATTGGTAATAATGTTCCGTCTAAGTCAAATAGTACAGTATTCATCAAATATCCTCATTTCTTTAATTTCAGTTAATTCAATTTTGTATCCACAATATATATGGAAAGATTATTATAGTGATACGCAATCAGTTTAACATTTTATAGCCGATTATGTCGGTATTCTATTATTTATTTTCTTTTACTCATCAATATCACTCTCTGAATATATTATTGACGATTAATCGAAAGAATCTCCAAATACAAACACTCCTATAATATATCCTTTTTTCTTTATAAAATTACTAATAATACTTTATCATATTTACTAGTCAATCAAAAGACTAGTCATTTCTTATCTTATTTTTTTATAAAAAAATAAGCACTTCTCTGAGTACTTATTTAATTGCCTTAAATATGGTTAATCGTATCATTTCCAATTTATATCTTTAAACACAATATAATACATATTCGATTTGACCACTATTTTATTGTAAAATTATCACTTTCGATATCGTTAATCAACTTAAAATATTGATTATTAAATGTAATACTGATATTTCCGTAGTTGCTATTTGTATGATGCAGCAATAATACTATGAATTGCTGAGATTTATCATCCATATCGATTGAATTATCAATGATAAGATGAATGTTTTTATACTCACTCATTTTCATTAATAATGCTATTGTTAGTTGAAATATATAATTATCGTATATTTCTATAGACATCCATTCTCTTTTATTAATTTTATTTATGAATACTATTGGTTGTAAATAATGAAGTCCTTCGAATTGGTTCATGTGTGGTTGAATATATGAAAATAATTGTGAATCACTCATTAATTTTTGAATAAGTTCGCTAATAAATCCATATTGAATTTTAAAAGTCTTTGAACATTTGAATTTAAATTCAATAGTTTGTTCTAGATA
>DAOUQP010000195.1 GCA_030625575.1 Eubacteriales bacterium
TATGATTAAAAAAAGTAATGCTGCAAACATCATTATAATAGACATTTTCTCATCTCCTAGGTTGATAAGTATTGTGTTAATTGCTTTCTTTATAAATATATTCATTGGACTCAGCCAATGTTTTTTCAATGGTATCAATAAGTTTAATTTTGATTTTAAATTGAGTTGTATTAGAAATGTCTTCAATAGAAACAATCATATTATCATCATCTTTTACAAATGGAACTTCTTTATTGTCTATATAAAGTTTTGACTTACTGTACAGATTGTTCCCTTCTATGATTAAATTGTTTCCTTGGAAATATGCATCTGTTACTTTTATATCTTTGATAGCTTGATTGAAAGTTAGATTATTGTTGATTGTCCAATCGATATCGTTTTCAAACAACCTTTCTCCATACATGATATCTTTTTGAATTGCAATCATCGGATTGCTGATATTTTTATATGTTTCCGAGTCGTTAAAATGATTTTCTTTATCGTATATTAAAAAAGCAGGTGCTATAAATGGAGTACTCTTATTTAAATCTGCCATGTATTTATAATAATTAGGCATTTCAAGATTTTCGTTCTCTAAAAGGTATGGTCCTAAAAAAGTAGCATCCAATATTCCGATATCTTCTGATGTATCATCGTAATTCGACCAGATAATCAGTGGTGTCGTACGCATTTGAATATATTTTTTAATGTAATCATCAGATTCATCTAGAAATCCAGTTTCTTTATAAACTTTAAAATTATCACCCATAAGAGGAAGATGGTCTCCAAAGAAAACCACTATTGTATCTTCATCTGAATTCTTTAAATAATCGATTAATGTCTTTAACGATTCAACAGCATCATAGATACCTTGTCCATAGACCTCCAGTAATTCTTGATTTTCTGAGTCTATAGTATCTCCGGTTATTTCAATGTCCAGCTCGATGTTATCGTAGCGACCATCATCATAAGGTCCGTGGTTTTGTATCGTGACAGTGTATAAAAAAAGAGGCTGATCTATACTATCGATTTTATCGATAATCACTTCTGTGTCTGTTTCATCAGAGATATAATAACCTTTTACTTTGGAGTCATCTATAAATTCTTCTGTTATGAATTCATCAAAACCCAGATGGTTGTATATAGCATTACGGTTATAGTACCATCCCCAAAACGGATGAAGTCCTACTGAATAGTAACCTTGATGTCTAAGTACACTTGCAAGTGTTATGATTGGTCTTTTTATTTCGGAGTTGAACACCATTAGACCTTCATCATACATATGGGTTGAGATGGAAGAAAGAATCTCAAATTCAGTATTACTTGTGCCGCCGGCAAAGACCGGCACCTCTAGTCTTCCATATGCACTTTCTTCTTTTAATTCATCGATGTAGTCATATGGATTAGGAGCTATATTTATATTTGGAAGTTGATCCATATCCCAAAATGCTTCATTCATTATAATGATTATATTTGGTGGAGTTTTTTCATTATTATCTGGTAAAGTGTTATTGAAAGTTTTCTCTTCAATTAAAGTCATAAGTAGATCTTCTTCATCATCATTCAATTTGTACTCTGACGAGTTTTGAATACTTGAGAAAAATGTATAAATTGGTCCAGATTTTTCAAAGTTTATTTCCATCTTATTAATGAATGTATAAGAAGAAAATAATAAAATTATCGAGAAAAAAATTCCAAAAATTCTTATTCCAATATTTGATTTAAAATCCATTCTTTTTTTGATAAAATATAGCAGTGTCAGAATAATAACTTCAAGAGCAATTATTGAAATTATTAAAAGCGTATAGTCGCTAATATCAACTATGCCGGTTAGTGCTTTAACTTCGTTGAAAAATGAAAAATCGCTGAAAACCAGTGGCAAATTTCTCTTTTCATATTTAATCATGCTGACTACTGATAGCAAAGAAAAAAAGTTAAAGCTGATAAAAACTGATATAATAATACTTGAAATAGAATAAACAAGAATATTAAGGCCCAAAATTAAAATAAAGCTAAGAATTACCGCTTTTACGTCATAGCTGAGTATGTAAAATCCACGATTAGTGATAAAAAGCGATGTTAGTGCTATAGCTAGTGATATAATTGATAAAAGGAACCCGTGAATTATAATTTTTTTAAAAGATGATTTCATATTATTTCTCCTATTAGTTCAAATTTTACATAAATGAGGGATACAATGCATACTAAAAAAACGGTTAATACCGTACTGCTAGTTATATATCTTACCATATTTTCAAAATTTTTTGGTTTGCTCAGAGATATTTTAATCGGATCACATTATGGAACATCAGTAGAGAGTGATGCCTATTTTGCAGCTTATAGAATGACTATAACAATATTTTTGTCGATAGGTACTGCAATCACTGCAATAACTATACCATTTATTGTAA
>DAOUQP010000076.1 GCA_030625575.1 Eubacteriales bacterium
TCAAAAAAGTATTAACAAAATACTTAAATTCTTAAAGGAGGGAAATTTTTTATGAATTCACTATTTTTAATAACCATTTCTATTGTTGCTTTTTTAATTGCTTATGCAACATACGGTTCATGGTTAGAAAAAAAATGGGGTATTGATGTTACAAAGACTACACCAGCTCACACAATGGAAGACGGCGTAGACTATGTACCAGCAAAGGCCCCAGTATTACTTGGTCATCACTTTTCATCAATTGCAGGTGCAGGCCCTATCGTAGGACCTATAGCTGCAGCAGTATTTGGATGGATTCCAGTATTCTTATGGATTATCATCGGCTCAATTTTCTTTGGCGGCGTTCATGATATGGGTGCATTATTTGGTTCAGTTCGTCACGAAGGTAAATCTATCGGTGAGGTTATTGGCGATACAATGGGATCAAAAGGCAAGAAATTATTTGCTGTATTTGCTTGGTTAACTTTATTACTTGTTGTGGCTGCATTTACTAATATCGTTGCAGCAGCATTTGTATCAACTCCAGAAGCGGCAACATCTTCGTTATTATTTATTATTTTAGCTATTGGATTTGGTTTTGCTGTTTACAGACGTGGAATGAATCTTGGTATCAGTACTGTAGTTGGAGTTGCACTTCTAGTACTTGCAATCTGGTTAGGTGTTTTATTCCCTATTAGTTTATCAATCAAAACTTGGATGGTTATACTATTAGGATATATCTTTGTTGCATCAATTACACCAGTATGGATTTTATTGCAACCTAGAGATTATCTTAACTCATTTATTTTATATGCAATGCTAGCTGGTGGTCTATTAGGTTTATTATTTATGAGACCAACACTTCAGTTGCCAGCTGTAACTAGCTTCAAGGTAGGAACTTCTTATATGTTCCCAATACTATTTGTTACAGTTGCATGTGGAGCAATTTCAGGCTTTCACTCATTAGTTGCATCTGGTACTACTTCTAAGCAATTAGATAGTGAAAAAGATGTTAAACTGATTGGTTATGGTTCAATGTTGATTGAAGGTGTATTAGCTGTTTTAGCAATCATTTCAGCAGCTTATGTATCTCAAGGTAAATTAACTGAATTATTAGGTGCCGGTGGAGCGTTGAATGTATTCTCTGACGGTCTTGGTACATTCATTTCATCAATGGGTATTTCGTTTATAGTTGCCAAAAACTTCGTTACATTGGCGATTTCAGCTTTTGCATTGACATCACTTGATACTGCTACTCGTTTAGCAAGATTTATCTTCCAAGAGTTCTTTGATGTCGACGCTGAGAAAAATCCTAATGCTGCAAATTTTGCAAACTTTATGACAAACAAATACGTTGCCACATTAATTACTGTTGTTCTTGGTGGAGCATTGGCATTTAAAGGCTGGAGAGCTGTTTGGCCATTATTCGGATCTGCAAACCAATTGTTGGCTGCTTTAGCATTGTTATCTTTGGCAGTATGGTTGAAGCAATCTGGAAGAGAATACAGAATGGCATTATACCCAATGGTATTCATGTTCTCAGTTACTTTAGTTGCTTTGGTATTACTGATGGTTGCAAATATTTCAAACCCAGTATTATTATTCTTTGCAGTGGTACTATTCGTACTTGCAATTGTATTGATTTTAGAGGCTCAGAAAGCATTTAAACTTTCTCCTGAAAAAATTAATGAAAATACTTCTAATAAAGTTAACTAATACTTATTATTAATTATATTTAAAGAGAGAAGCATTAACGCTTCTCTCTTTTATAAGGTGATTAAAATGAAAAAATTTACTGAAACAATTAAAAATTTTGGTCTTTTCTTTAAGGGTGCTACAGATTATAAAGGAAAAGCTTACGAAATGCTTCAATCAGAAGCAAGGTCTGAGATGGACAACTTTATCTTGATTTGTTATTCTGACCTTTTAGGAATACCTTTGCCAATCAACTATTATACTCTAGAATTATTACCATATCTTGTCGATGAAATACAAGATTGGGATAAACGGATGAGTGGAAGAAAAAGTGTTTGGCAAGAACGTTGGGCCAAATACGATATGGACCCTTGATGGAGGAAATATAATGGCTAAGATAATTTTTTATGGTGGAAAAGGTGGTGTTGGCAAGACAACTTGTTCAACCGCTAATAGCATTAACTTTGCTGGTAAAGGTTTAAAAACATTGCTGATATCAACAGATCCTGCACATTCTATTTCAGATGTGCTTGAGATAAAAATCGGAAGAAAAATTATAAAAATCAGAGAAAATTTAGACGGATTAGAAATCGATCCTGAATATGAAGCTGAAAAATATATTAACCGAATTCGTGAAAATATGAAAACAATTCTGTCAAATGTAATCATTGATGAAATCAACAAACAACTCGATGCTGCTGTTGTATCACCTGGTACGCATGAATCAGCTTTATTTGATAAAATGGCAGAAATTATTATAGATAAATATGATGACTATGACATGATTGTCTTTGATACTGCTCCTACAGGTCATACATTAAGGCTTCTAACGTTACCAGAATTATTAGAGAGTTGGATGGGTTCCCTTATAAAAAAACGTAAGACAGTTTCAAATATGAATAAAATGATGACAAGGAAATATAAAGAAAAGGATCCTGTCTTAGAAATTTTGGAAAAAAGACAAGAAAGACTTAGCAAGATTAAAAAGATTCTAATTGACAACAAGGATTTATCTATCCGCTTCGTGCTCAATGCAGAGCAATTGCCTATTGAAGAAACAAAAAAAGCAATTGCCTTACTCGAAAAGTATAATTTGCCTGTAGATGTACTTGTTATCAATAGAATTCTGCCAGAAACTGTAGAGACTGAATTCTGGAACAAGAAAAAAGAGCAGGAAAGAAAATACCTTAAACAAATAGAAGAGTATTTTACTAATCAACATCATATAAGAATTCCTCTCTTAGATACTGATATGGGTAAAAACTCAATCGATACCCTAACGAAATTTTTTGACTAATAAAAAGTATTCATTTGGATATTTTTGATTTTTATTCTATAATAATATTATAAAATAATATTGGAGTGATTATATGAATAGTCAAATCATATTTACATTGAATGATCTAGGAAAATTTGTACTTTGGGCGGCGTTTCTAATTATCCTTATATATTTTGCAGTTATCTTAAGGCAAATATATGTTGCAATAAAAAGTCTTACAAAAGTAGTTGATGATAATAGAGCTCAAATTGACGAAACATTAAAAAGCGCGCCGGGTGTAACTAAAAATTTCGAAAAGATATCAGAGAATTTATCAAAAGATGTAGAGGCTTTTAATGGTACAGTTTCTAATTTAGCTTCAATATCGGAAAAGTTAACAAATGTCAAAAATATAAAAGATAAATTTTCAAAAGATACAAAAGATACAAAAAAAGAACAAAAAGAAGAGAATATCGTTATTAAAGGGTAACAATTCATTGCCCAATTGGTTAAACAATTGGGCTTTTTACAATTTTTATATAATAATTACAACTTTTTTTAAAATATTATAGACAATTTTGCTATTATTTGGTATTGTTAGATAAGGGATTGTTGATAATCTAATAAGGAGGTAATTATGAAATCAACTGGTATTGTAAGAAAAGTTGACGAATTAGGTAGAGTAGTATTACCTATCGAACTTCGCCGTAACCTTTCTATAGGTGAAAAGGACGCACTAGAAATTTATGTTGAGCAGGATACTATCATCCTAAAGAAATATGAACCAGCATGTATTTTCTGTGGTCAAGCAAAAGGCATTAAAAACATCAAAGGCAAAAATATTTGTCCTGCATGTTTAGAAGAAATTGCTTCTATGAAGTAAAAAAAAACCTTGTTAGAATTTATTTCTAACAAGGTTTTTTATTGCCATCAATATCTATTGCTTCTTGGTACACTTCTTTTTTTGGAATATCACGCTCAATAGCAATTTCCTTTATAGCATCTTTCTTTGAGATTCCTTCCGAAATTCTTTTTAGTAAATCTTCTTTTATAGAAAGTTTAAATTCTTCTTTAATTTCTTCATCAGTATTTCCTTCAATAACAATAACAAATTCACCTTTTATTGTTCTGTTTTGTAAAATCTCAATTATTTCATCAACCGTTCCTCTCAATACTTCTTCAAATTTCTTTGTTAGTTCTCTAGCTACTGAAATTTTACGATTTCCTAGAACTTCACTGATATCCTTCAAAATTGATACTATTCTGTGTGGTGCTTCATAAAATATCAATGTAACTCTTAAATTTTTTAGTTCATTTAATTTTTTCTTTCTAATCTTTTTATTTCTATCTAAAAAACCGACAAAATAAAATTCTCTCGTGTCGAACCCCGATAATATCAACCCATTTACAAAAGCGGATGGACCAGGTAAAACTTCAATATCTATGTTGTTTTCGATGGCATCTTTAATTAAATCGGAACCCGGATCTGATATTCCAGGCATGCCCGCATCCGTAACAAGACCAATTGTATTCCCATTCAATAATTCATTGATTAATTTTTCTCCTGCTACCCACTTATTATGTTCATGATAACTAAATAATCTATTTTTAATTTCAAAGTAATTCAACAATTTCAATGTGTGTCTAGTATCCTCCGCAGCAATAAAATCAACATTGCGAAGTGCTTCTAAAGACCTTTCAGTAACATCCTTTAAATTTCCAATAGGTGTTGGTATTACTATTAGTTTCCCTGCCATATCATCATCCTCTTTTATCAAAAACATCCATTTTAACACCATTATATATGTTATATATTTCTTCTGTATAGTTGCCCTTCATATCATAAACGTATAAGGGCTTATGAAATTTCAGTTCAGCGCGTCCACCTTTATTTGCTCTAACTAAAAACAAATTTGGTTCTTTATTTGCATTCGGACTGATAAATTGAATTTCTTTTGGCTCTAATTGATATTTTTTAAGAAAGAATATCACATCAACCAATCTATTGGGTCTATGAATCATATATAAATTACCGTTGTGTTTTAAAACCTTACTCGCTTGATTAATAATCTCTTCCAAGGTAATCAACACCTCATGACGTGAAATAGCTTTCGTATCACTTGGATTTTTTATAGCACCATTTGCAACAAAATACGGTGGATTACAAGTAATTATATCTGCAAAATCATATCCAAAATGATTAAATGCATCTTTAATATCTATATTTAGTATTTCAATTTTCTTTTCTATTTCATTCATAATTACACTTCGTTTTGCCATTTCAGCCATTTCAACTTGAATTTCTATTCCATAAATCTTATCCGCTTGAATCTTTGCCGACAAAAGAATAGGAAGTATCCCTGTTCCAGTGCCGAAGTCGATTAATTTTGCATTTTTCCTTGCCTTGACAAAGTGACTTAACAAAACTGCATCAATTCCAAATTTGAATGAATCGTTATTTTGAATTATTCTTAAACCATTCAATTGTAAATCATCAATCGTTTCATTATCGTTAATTTTAACCATTTCATTTTCCAAAAAAAAGCTTCTATTTAGAAGCTTTGCCTTTCACTCGAAGTATTTCATTTTTATTAAACCACTCAATTTCTTTTTCGTCATTTTCTTTTTCAGGTCTAAACAAAACTTTGATCTTTTGCTTAAAGATATCTACGTCAATAACCATTCCTTCGCCTTTTTTCACTTTAACCAATTGACCTTTTGTAGGTAATTCCTTTTTCAATTCAAGATAAGTATCATGTTCATATTTTAAGCAACACATTAATCTACCACAAATTCCAGATATTTTAGTTGGGCTAAGTGATAAATTTTGATCCTTAGCCATTTTTATAGATACAGGTTGAAAATCTCCAAGCCAATTGGCACAACATAACGGAAGTCCACATTGACCAATACCATTGATGAATTTCGCCTCATCTCTTACCCCAATCTGTCTAAGCTCAATTCTTGTTTTAAATATTGAAGCTAAATCTTTTACAAGTTCTCTAAAGTCAACTCTTCCATCCGAAGTAAAGTAGAAGATTACTTTATTATTATCAAAAGTATACTCAACATCAATTAATTTCATATCAAGCTTGTGTTCCTGTATTTTTTTTAGACAAATTTCTTTTGCTTCAATTTGTTTATAAATATTTTCTTTGTTTTTTAATTTGTCATCGGGAGTTGCCACTCTCAAAACTTTTTTAAGCGGCAAAAACAATTCCTCTTCAGGAACATCTCTAACACCTATTACAACATTCCCAAATTCAACACCTCTTGATGTTTCAATAATAACATTTTGTCCATTTTCTATTTGAATCCCATCAGGATCAAAATAATATATTTTTCCGGCTTTTTTAAATCTGACGCCGATTACTATACTCATAATATTCCTCCTGTATCTTAAGTAAACAGTAATTTAAGCTAACTACTGGGTTAACATGATTGCCTATAACTTTCTTTGTATTTTCAATGATATCAGAAAATCTCAAAAGTATTTCAATATCAAAGTAATTAGATTGCCTTTGTAATTCATTAAAATAATTTGCATTAAAAATATTTTCATGATTTCTACTTTTCTTTAATATACTGATATCTCTAATCCAAGTCAACATAAATTCTAAGATTTCCTGTATTTCACTTACCTGTGAAACAATTTTCAACAATCTATATTCATCATTTTTTATAATTGAATTGAATATTTCATTCGGCAAATCAATCAATTGACTAAAGCGATCTGATTCCAAAGTGCTTATAGCTTTAGTGATAGACCCTTGAGAAAACTTAGCTATCTGTGAATAATTCAATTCTTTATCCTCACTATAATGTTTTAGAAACTCAATAACTTCATTATCGCCTAGCACACTAAATTCAATCTCATAACCTCTAGATTTAATTGTGTCGATTATTTTGTTTGGATTATTGACGATTAGAATAATCACTCCATATGACGGTGGTTCTTCAAATGTTTTTAATAACTTATTCTGTGCTTCATTCGTTAATTTTTCCGAGTCGTTGATAATAACAACTTTTTTCTTGCTGACTATAGGTTTCTTAATTATAAAATCAATCATTTCTAGTATATCTTGAACTTTAATGCTTTTCTCCGAATCAATAATCCTGAAATCCGGATGCGTTTTACCATCAAAGAGATGACATGACTGACAATTACCACAATACTCATCTAATTCATCGCATAAAAGAGATTTTGAAAATTCTTTCGCTAAAGAGAATTTTCCTATCCCCTCATTACCATAAAAAATATATGCATGGGACAATTCTTTTTTATCAATGTGATTTGTTAGTTCTTTTTTTGCATCTTCATGCCCAATTATACTTTCAAACATATACTGCTCCAAAATCAAAATATTTCAAAGTCAAATATCGGCCAAAATCTAATAACAGCTTCACCGATAATTTTCTCTTTAGCAACAAGTCCGACTATATTGCTCCTAGAGTCTAAACTAACCGCGCGATTATCTCCCATCATGAAGTACTCATCCATAGGAATCTCCTCGATATATATATCACCCATAGTAACAGTATTGATATATGATTCATTCAATTTCACATCATTTACAAAAACTTCTCCATCAGCAATTTCAACTTTGTCACCTGGTATACCTATAACTCTCTTAATTAAATTCTTATTTGTATCTTCACTTACAAATAGACGTTTAATTGGACTAAGTGTTTGAATATCCATTTTAGTTAGTTTAATCTCCGTTTCAAAAGTAACTATGTCTCCATTTTCTATTTTTGCAATCTTAGAAATAAACAACATGTTTTTTTCTACTAAAGTTGGAATCATTGAAGTATTGTATACTGTTGTAATTCCAAAAAAAATATTAAAAATAAATACTACTATCAATGCAAAAATTATCGACTTCGTCCATTCAAAGATTTCTTTTAACAACATTAATCCTCCTCAATTACTGCAATTTTTTCTTTTTTTTCACCTACTAAACCTAATATATCAAAACCTAATTCGTTCAACTGTAAAACAAATTGTATTATACTACTATCTATCTCCTCTCCAGGAACAAGTAATGGAACCCCTGGTGGATATGGAATAATAAATTCTGAAGCTACTCGCTTAGAAGAATCTGTTATATTCACATCTTTGCTCTCGCTATAAAAAGCATCTCGAATAGACATTCTTTTAACAGGTTTAACATATTCTATTGTATCACACTGAATCATAATTATCAGGTTCTCAAATGATATTGAATCAAGTGCTTTTGATAATTTCAAAAAATCTTCACTTGTATTTGCAATAGATGGAATCAATACGATCCCTTTGTCATAAGCGTACTCAACTTGAATATGATAATCCCTTCTTAGAATCATTTCTAATTGATGAAAATCTATTCTTCTGTTTTCCTTGTTGACTAAAACTATTCGCATTGGATCCAATACGCTATTCTTCATTGTCATTCTTGTTAGATATTTATGACTCTCAAGGTTTTCATTAAAATCATTAATAATGTTTAATAAATTCTCACTCATCGTTTCACCATTATCAACCATTATATTCATTGCTGCATCAATTGATGCCATGATGAGGTATGAAGGTGATGATGTCTGATGTATTCTTAGTAAACTTTCTAATTTTTTTCGATCAACCCTCTTGCTGTTCAAATGCAACACAGACGCCTGTGTAAGCGCTGGCAGAGTTTTATGAAAACTTTGGATACTGATATCCGCTCCTTGTGAAATCGAATCACATGGCAATAACTTAGAGGCTTTCAAGTGAGCTCCATGCGCCTCATCCACTATCAAAACCTTTCCAATCGAGTGCAAATACTCAGAAATTTCTTTTATCGGGCTTATGATGCCGAGATATGTCGGACTAGTTAAAACCATCCCTTTCGCTTCTGGATACTTCATAAAATTTTCTTTAACTACTTCAACATTTATTGCTTTAATCGCACCCGATTTCGAATCTATCTCTGGGTATATATACTCAGCTTCAATTCCTCCTAAGATCAATGCACTATAGACAGAGCGATGACATTCGCGCGAGATAATAAGTTTTTCTCCCGGCTTAGTAATAGCCATAACCGCGCTATATATCCCCGCTGTTGAGCCATTAACAATAATGTAGCTCTTATCAGAAGCGTAATACTCCGATATCATTTCTTCTGTTTCTTTTATCATGCCTATAGGATCATGAAGATTATCCGCTCCTGGAATTTCAGTTATATCGTATTTAAAATACTCAGAAAAATAGGAAGACAGCAATCTCCCGTTTTTATGGCCTGGCATATGAAATGAAATTAAATTCTCATCACTTATTCTTTTTAATCCTTCAAGAATTCGCATCTTTTTTTATCCTCTCTTGAATTGAACTTACAAATCCCAAGTCAGGTTCAATGATTAATTTTGTGTGATTTCCATCCCTAGTAAACTCAATAAAATACCATTGTTTAAAATCATTACCCTGAACATATCGATGTTTTCTAGATACTCTCATATCCTTATTATTAGAATCATATGGCTCGAATACTAAAATATTATGAAAGCTGATATTGTAAAAAGTATGATTTGAATGACTAATCACTCGTTCTATTATCAATTCATTCGAAATTATTTTATATACATAATTCGCCATTGAATAAAAGACAATATTGTAAATATAGATAGCCCCTAATCCTACAATTAATAAAGCGGCAATACTTGATATCATTGGATTGATATTCACTAAAGCTTGAAGGGTTAGATTCATTAAAAAAACGGTTATAATCAGCACACTTACTACTTTAATGTAACTGACTCCTTTAGTGGGTAGTGATTGTCTTGTTATTTTTGTCATGTTTTCTCCTTTTTCTCTTTTATTAATTGATTCCTCTGTTATAATTATTCTATCACAAAATAAAATAATACCAATATCTTTAGGAGGTAAAAATGTTATCTAAGAAACTATCTAGTGTAACTCCTTCTTTTACTGTGGGAATCAGTACAAAGGTTAAGGAATTAAAGAAACAAGGCCAAGATATAACTAATTTAAGCATTGGAGAACCTGACTTTTTCACACCCGAAAATGTCAAGGACGCTGCGATAAACGCAATTCAAAACAACTTGACTAAATACGATGCAGCCTCAGGAGTTTTAGAATTAAGACAGGCTATATGTAAAAAGCTTAAAAATGACAACAATTTAGATTATGATGCAAATCAGATTGTCGTATCGTCTGGTGCAAAGCATTCAATAACCAACATACTTATGGCTGTTTTAGACCCTAATGATGAGGTTATCATCCCAGCACCATATTGGGTAAGCTACCCTGAGATGGTTAAATTAACTGGTGGAGTTCCTGTTTTTATCGACACGAAAAAGGAAAATTCTTTTAAACTTCAGCCAGATGAATTGAAGAATGCAATCACGGAAAATGCAAAAGCGATATTCATAACGAATCCATCAAATCCAACGGGAGCAGTTTACAGCAAAGAAGAACTTAAAAAAATTGTAGACATTTGTGTGCAAAATAATATCTATATTCTTTCAGATGAAATTTATGAAAAGATTATCTTTGATAAAGAATTTACCAGCATCGCTTCATTCTCAAAAGAAGCTTACGATTTAACTATAACTATCAACGGTCTTTCAAAATCGGCATCGATGACTGGATGGAGAATCGGCTATACCGCTTCAAACCTTGAACTTGCAAAAGCTATGGGAAGTATTCAAGGACATTTAGTTTCTCA
>DAOUQP010000019.1 GCA_030625575.1 Eubacteriales bacterium
GAGTCAGCTATATAGCTGAAATTTGGGTGGTACCGCGATACTTCATCGTCCCTTTGTTGGATGATGAGGTATTTTTTATTTTTTTGAAGAGGAGTGAAACGATGAATATAATTATCAGACCACCGAAAATGTCCGATGCGAGTGATTTACATGAAATTAGAAGCAGTGAAGGGTCGAGAGAAAACACGCTTGGGTTGATAACAAATAAAGTTATGAGAACGGAAAAAATATTAGCAAATTTAAATGAAAATGATCACTTGTTGGTTGCCGAGGTGGATGGTAAGGTCGTCGGTTCTGCAGGACTTAAAGTTAATCAAAGTCCGCGAATGAATCATGTCGCATCTTTTGGAATAGGACTCCATCCTGATTATCAAGATAAAGGAATCGGTTCAATGCTAATTAGAGAAATACTCGATTTGGCAGACAATTGGTTGATGCTTATAAGGGTGGAACTGGATGTGTTCGAAGATAATGAAAGAGCGATTCACTTATATAAGAAATATGGATTTGTTGTAGAAGGCAAGAAGAAGTACGCAACAAAACGTTTTGGCAAATACGATACAGAAATTTTAATGGCGAGATATAATGAAAAATTATTAGGGGGAATGAAGAATGAAGAAAACAATGGAGAGTAAATACAATCCTAAAGAATTTGAGCAGAGAATTTATGATTTTTGGATGGAGAAAAACTATTTCTCAGCTAAACCGAATCCAGATAAAAAACCTTTTACAATAGTACTGCCTCCGCCAAATATTACAGGTCAACTTCATATGGGGCATGCTCTTGATCACGTTATTCAAGATGTTTTAATCCGCTTCAAGAGAATGCAAGGATATGAAGCTTTATGGCTTCCTGGAACAGATCATGCATCAATTGCAACTGAAGTAAAAGTATTGGAAAGAATAAAAAATGATGAAGGATTATCAAAAGAAGAAATAGGTAGAGAAGAGTTTTTAAAGCGAGCATGGATGTGGAAAGATGAATACGGCACTCGAATTGTTGATCAAATGAAAAAACTTGGTAATTCTTGCGATTGGGAAAAAGAGAGATTTACTATGGATGAAGGCTGTAATCAGGCAGTAACAAAGGTATTTGTTAACTTGTATAATAAGGGGTATATCTATAGAGGAAATAGGCTTATCAACTGGTGTCCTGACTGTGGAACAACTTTATCAGATGCTGAAGTGGAACATGAAGATCAAAGTGGGAAATTCTATCATATAAAATACCAAATCAAAGATAGTGATGAATTCTTGACTATTGCAACTACTAGACCAGAGACGATGTTAGGAGATACTGCAGTGGCGATTCATCCTGAAGATGAGCGTTATAAGCATCTAGCTGGAAAATCAGTAATACTTCCACTATTAGATAGAGTTTTACCTATTGTACTAGATGATTATGTTGATATGGAACTTGGAACAGGTGCATTGAAAATAACCCCTGCTCATGATCCTAATGATTTTGAAATCGGTAAAAAACACAACTTGGAGTCGATAGATATTTTTAATGATGATGCTACTATAAATAAAAATGGTGGCAAGTACGAGGGTATGGATCGTTATGAATGTCGTAAGGCCATAGTAAAAGATTTAGAAGCTGGCGAATATCTTTTAGAAGTAAAAGATCATGAACATGCTGTTGGAATATGTTATCGTTGCGGTACTGTAATTGAACCTAGATTATCAGATCAGTGGTTTGTAAGTATGGAAGAACTTGCAAAACCCGCTTTAGAAGCTTTATATAAAAAAGATTTAAAAATTGTACCAGGTAGATTCAATAAAGTGTATACTCATTGGCTTGAAAATATAAGAGATTGGACTATATCAAGACAACTATGGTGGGGTCATAGAATACCTGCTTATTATTGCCAAGACTGTGGTGAAATCACGGTTTCAGAAACCACTCCTCATTCTTGTCAAAAATGTAATTCTATGAACATCAAACAAGATGATGATGTGCTTGATACTTGGTTCAGTTCAGCTTTATGGCCGTTTTCAACGTTGGGCTGGCCTGAAGAAACAGAAGAATTAAAGTATTTCTATCCTACAAATGTACTTGTAACCGGATACGATATTATATTCTTCTGGGTTATAAGAATGGTATTCTCTGGTCTTGAGCAATTGGATGAATCTCCATTTGAGCATGTACTTATTCACGGTCTAGTAAGAGATGCACAAGGACGAAAGATGTCAAAATCTTTAGGAAATGGTGTGGATCCACTTGAAGTTATAGAACAATACGGTGCCGATGCTTTAAGATTTATGCTTGCTACTGGCAACAGTCCAGGAAATGATTTGAAGTTTCAGATGGAAAGAGTAGAATCCTCAAGAAATTTTGTAAATAAACTCTGGAATGCTTCGAGATTTTTATTGACAGGACTCGATGAAAATATTGATTATACTTTGACTGGAAAAGAAAATTTAGAATTAGCTGATGAATGGATTTTATCAAGACTGAATAGAGCGATAAATGAAATAACGGCAAATATAGATAAATTTGAACTCGGAATCGCCGCTACAAAAATATATGAGTTCGTTTGGGATGAATATTGTGATTGGTATATTGAATTAACTAAAAAGAGATTATACGGAGAAGATGAAGAGGCTAAACTTACAGCTCAGAAGGTGCTGCTGAAAGTATTGGAAGACATGCTGAAATTGCTTCATCCTTTTATTCCTTTTATCACTGAAGAAATATGGCAAAATCTACCAGGTAAGAAAAAAGATTTAATTGTAGAATCGTGGCCTGCTTATGAGAAAGAAATGGTATTTGAAGAATCGGAAAAATCTATGAAAATTATTATGGATGCTATTAGAAACATAAGAAATGTAAGAGCTGAAATGGATGTTCCGCCTTCAAGACAAGCGAGGTTGTTGATCAACGGAGAAGACAGCATCAAGAAACTCTTTGCTGAAAACGAAAATTATTTTGGTGCCCTTGCTGCAATTTCAGACATTGAATTCACAGATAGTGATAATGTTGAAGAAGCTGCAACGACAATCATTGATGGAGCACAGTTATTTATGCCGTTATCAGATTTAATTGATTATAATAAAGAATTTGATAGATTGAATAGAGAAATGAAAAAACTTCAAGGTGAAGTAAAGAGAGCAAAAGGAAAATTAGGCAATGAGGGATTTGTAAGTAAAGCGCCACAAAAATTAATTGAAGAAGAAGAAGAAAAACTGGCTAAATACGAAGAAATGCTTAAAGAGGTAGAAGAGAGATTATCTATTATCAAGGAAAAATTATAGTACTAGGAGTGATGAAATGAATTACAGTGAGGCGATTGTCTTTATTCATGGAACGAATAAATTCGGAAGAAAATTGGGACTTGCAAATATAAATTGCTTATTAGAATTAATGGGTAATCCAGAAAAAGATTTAAAAGTTATTCATATAGCTGGAACCAATGGCAAGGGTTCTACAAGTGCTTTCATATCAAACACGTTGATAGAAGCAGGTTATAATGTGGGTTTGTTTTCTTCTCCTTTTTTACAAATATTCAACGAACGAATAAGATTAAACAATAAAAATATCCCTAATCAAACATTGGCGGATATAACGGCCTTCGTTAAAGTTAAAATAGATGAGATGATTTCTTCGGGAAAAGATCATCCAACAGAATTTGAAATTGTTACAGCCGTTGCATTTGAATATTATAAAAGAGAAAATGTCGATGTAGTGGTTTTAGAAGTAGGCATGGGAGGAAGACTTGATTCGACCAATGTGATAAATACACCTATATGCACAGTTATTACACCTATCGCAATGGATCATATTGATTATTTAGGTGAAACAATTGAGGAAATTGCAGGAGAAAAGGCAGGCATTATCAAAGATGATGTGTCTGTGGTCATTCATCCTCAAGAGATTAAAGCGCAAGAAGTCATTGAAAAAATCACTAAAGAAAAAAACGCTCCACTTACTATAGTAGATTTATCTTCGATAGAAATTATGAAGGAAACCTTAACTGAAACTAAATTTAATTATGAAGGTAATATTTATTCGATTTCATTATTAGGAAGACATCAGACTAGAAATGCTTCAGTAGCGATCAATGTAATGAAAATTTTGAACGATACCAGTGAGTTTTCTATCGACCAAAAGAGTATAGAACGCGGGCTTAAAGGGACTGTATGGCCGGGAAGAATGGAGATATTAAACAAAAAACCTTTAATTATTATTGATGGTGCTCATAATACACACGGTGCAAGAAGTCTTCGAGATACAATAGAACATTTGCTAAAAGGAAGAAAAGTTATTGGTGTAATTGGTATTTTAGCTGATAAAGATGTAGATGAAATGTTAGAACTAGTGGTTCCACTACTTGATGAAGTAATAGTGACGGAGCCTAATTCGCCTAGAAGCATGTCTTATACTGAGTTGACTTCCAAAGTTAAGAAGTATAATAATCACGTTGCAGGATATCAAAGAATTTTAGAAGCAGTTATTGAAGCTAAATCAAAAGCAGGAAAAGATGATGTTGTATTGGTCTTTGGGTCACTGTATATGATAGGTGAAGTTAGATCGATATTAACTGAGTAGAGTGGAATAAGATATACGTTATTTTGTTAAACGTATATCTTTTCTATTTTGATGAATTAAATTAAAAAATATATTATAATAAGGAATACTGTTGGAATAGTATTACAATCTTATTTAGGGGTGATAAAATGAATTATAGAATAGTATTGGCATCAAATTCGCCAAGAAGAAAAGAAATGTTATCAAAATTTTTAAATGAATTTGAAGTAATTGCAAGTGAGTATGAAGAAAACATTGATAATTGCGGGAATCCTAAAATTGAAGTCATGAAGGCTGCTCTATTAAAAGGTATGAATGTTGTCGATAAAGTCAATAAGCCGAGTATAATTATTGCAGCAGATACTATTGTATATTATGAAAACATATTAGAAAAACCTAAATCAGAAGAGGAAGCCAAGATAATGCTTAAAACTCTTAGTAATAAATGGCATGATGTTTATACGGGTTTTGCAATAATCGATAGTACTACAAATAAAAGCATTATCAACTTTGAAAAAACAAGAGTAAAGTTTAACAATCTTAGCAGTGAATTAATTGATTGGTACGTAGCGACCAAGGAACCGATGGATAAAGCAGGAGCATATGGCATTCAAGATTTAGGAGCTCTTTTAGTTGAAAAAATCGAGGGAGATTATTTTAATGTTGTAGGTTTTCCAATTTCGAAAATTCACGAAATGCTATGTAGTCATTTTAATTATAAATTTTTTTAAAAAGGAGTATTCATGATTAAAGATTTGCCTTTAAATGAAAGACCTAGAGAAAAAATGCTGAATCACGGTTCAAAAAAGCTTTCTAATACAGAAATATTAGCTATATTGATTCAAACGGGAAGCAAAAATGAATCTGCTTTGGAATTGGCGCAGAGAGTATTAGAGTTGATGAAAAGCGGTATTCATGAACTGAATAATATGACCGTACAAGAATTATGTAAGGTTAAAGGCATTGGTCCATCAAAGGCTGTTCAAATTTTGGCTGCTGTCGAGTTGGCGAATCGTATTAACATGGATGAATTTTTAATTAAAGAAAAAATTTTATCACCTACAGATATATATAATTATTTAGGGCAGGATATGAAACATTTTAAAAAAGAAGTTTTCAGAACAGTTTTTTTAGATACCAAAAATCGTGTGATAGATTATGAAGATATTTCAGTTGGAAGTCTTAATGCATCTATCGTTCACCCGAGAGAAGTATTTAATCGAGCTATTAAAAAAAGTGCTGCTGGTGTTATTTTGATGCATAATCATCCTAGTGGAAATCCGAGTCCATCAAATGAGGATATAAATATTACCAAAAGATTATCTCAAGCAGGGGATTTATTAGGTATAAAAGTTCTCGACCATGTTATAATTGGTATTGGGAAGTATTTTAGTATGAAAGAAGAAAATTTGATATAGAATGAGAGGATTTAGTTATGGCAATATTTAAATGTTTAATAAAAGACGTAGGAATAGATTTAGGAACAGCAAATACTCTTGTATATTTAAAAGGAAAAGAAATTGTTGTTGATGAGCCGAGCGTAGTGGCTCTTGATAAAAAAAGTGGAAATATTATAGCTGTTGGAATGGAAGCAAAAAAAATGATTGGTAAAGCACCAAATACGATAGAGTTAATTAGACCTCTTAAAGATGGTGTAGTTGCCGATTATGACACGACATATAAAATGATAGAATATTTTTTAAATAAAAGTATTCCGAAAAGGAATTTTTTGAGTCATATAAGAGTTGTTGTAAGTGTTCCATCTGAAGCGACAACGGTAGAAAAAAGAGCGGTGATTGAAGCAACACTATCTGCGGGAGCAAAAGATGCTATGATAATAGAAGAACCTGTTGCTGCTGCAATTGGTGCTGGTCTTCCGATTGAAGAGGCATTAGGGCATCTTGTTGTAGATATAGGTGGCGGAACGACAGAAATTGCAGTAATATCATTGGGTGGAATAGTTGTCAGTAAATCATTAAAAATCGCTGGAGATAAAATGGATGCGACTATTGTCGAATATGTTAAGAAAAAATATCATCTTTATATAGGAATAAGTGCTGCTGAAAATATTAAAAAAGAAATTGGAACTGCTTATGACATGGAGAAGATTGATATGCAGGTTACTGGTCGAGATTTACTCTCGGGGTTACCGAAAACAGTTATAGTTAATAGTGTTGAAATTTATCATGCTTTAGGAGAAATTCTAGTAAATATAACATATGGTATTAAAAACATTTTAGAAATAACCGACCCAGAATTATCAGCTGATATTATGATTGGGGGAATGGCTTTAACAGGCGGTGGTGCAATGTTAAGAGGAATTGAAACTCTCTTTGCTGAAAAATTGCAAATTCCTGTAAAACGAGTAGAAGATCCGCTTAAAAGTGTGGCTTATGGAACTGGGTATTCTCTACAACATTATGATGTATTGAAAAAAGAAATGAATAAAATAAAGAAACTATAAAAGTGGTGAGGATTTGAAACAAAAAAATCAATTTCAGAAAATTATCGTTATAATTACAATTTTTATATTAATTCTCGTCACTGGTTTAACATTTGGTGGAAGAGAGAATATTACTAAGTTTGAAAATCTTTTAGGAAAGGTTATAATGCCGGTGCAAAAGGCTTTTATCTTTACATCTGGATTAGCCGAGTCGATTTTCGATCCGATTTTCAGCATTTGGGAAAATCAAAGAATAATAGATGAAGTTGAAAAAGAAAATCAAGCATTAAGAAAGCAATTAGTAGAGATGTCATTAGACACTAATGAATATAGTGAACTAAAAAGCTTGCAGAAAGTGTTTGATTTCATCGACTATGATTTCAATGATCAGTTGATAGATGCTATGGTTATATCAAAAGACCCAGGTAATTGGTTCAATATGTTTGGTATTGATAGAGGACTTGAAGATGGAATTAATAAAAACTCGGTTGTAATAAATGGCGAGGGGTTAATTGGAATTGTTTATGAAGTTGGCGATGATTGGGCTAAAGTTATATCGATAATTGATAACAAAAGTTCTATTGGTATGAAAATCGTTAATCCCGATCGTGATTATGAAGGAATTATCAATGGCGGTATAGACGGGGATTTAAAAGGTTATTTGTTTGATCCAAAAGCAGAGGTCTTTGTTGGAGATTTAATTATAACTTCTGGCAAAGGATTATATCCTGAGGGAATTATAATTGGAAAAATAAAAGATATATGCAAAGATTCCGACAAATTGTTAACGGATATTATGGTTGAGCCAATTGTGAATTTCAAAAAAATGAATCGTGTGCTAGTACTGCCTAGCATAAACAATAGAAAAGAGGTGGAGTAAGCTAATGAAGAAAAGGTATCTTCTTATTCTATCTCTCTTTGTTTTTCTTGTGCAAATTACCTTTGTCCAGCAGATTAGAATAGTTGGAATTGTTCCAAATTTGATTTTAATCATGATTGTAATGTCGGTATTGATATTTGATGATAAGGAAGGAATATATTTAGCGATTATTTTTGGATTGTTACAAGATATTCTTGTTTCCAAAGCTTTGGGCATTTCCATTTTAATCTATTTAATCATAGCGATTTTGCTTTATAGTGTAAAAGATTTTTTGTTGAACGATTACAAATTAAGCGCATTGTTAGGCATTTTTTTTTCAACGATATTTTATCATCTGATGTTTAATTTGATTTGCATACTATTGCGTGATACTACACGAACCATTCAATTTATAATTGAAATCACTTTATTGGAAACTATATATAATACTTTAATTATGTTTGTTGTTTATGGATTTGTTTTTAAACATATTAAGGGATATGAAATAAGATAGAGGTATAAAATGTTAAAAAAAATATTTGAAAGACAAAATGTTATAGGAATTATTATTATAGTTATTGTTGTTGTTTTAATTACTCGTTTGGCTAATTTGACAATTATCAATGGAGAGTATTATAGCGAAAAGGCTATAAACAACCGCATAAAAAAGATATCAGAGGTTGCGAAGCGCGGAGAAATCTTTGATCGTAATGGAGAATTGTTAGCTGGAAATATTCCAGCATTCACTATTCAATTTATGGGTGATGGATTAAACAGTGAGACTTTTAATCAAGTCGCAATAAAAGCAATCGACCTATTGGACTCCAACGGTGAAAATCACATTGAATTACCAATAGTTTATAATGGTGGGAATATAGAATATTCTTACGACCTTGATATATTAGAGTGGCTATCATCCAACGGATATAACGGATATGTGTCTGCTTCGACTGTATTTAATAATATTCGTATAAGAGAGCAAATATCTGATGAACTTAACCACTATGAAGCTCAGAATTTTATGCTGTTAAAAGGAATTAAACTGCCGATATCTGTAAAAACCATGAAATATATCAATGAGATGCATAAAGAAAATTTTTTGAAATCTTATGGTCTTGATATAAACACATCTGCTAAAGAAGCGTTGGAGTATTTAAGGAATATTAAATCATATGGGATTGATGAAAGTTTTTCTGATGAAAATGCCATTAAAATATTAACTATAAGGAATGCTATAAAAGAAAAGGGATATCTAGCATATGATCCTATAAAAATGGCTGATAATGTCAGTCAGAAAACAGCTGTTCTTATAGAAGAAATGGGTATGGATTTACCTGGTGTCAATATTGCGATTGAACCGATTAGATATTATCCAAACAATAAATTAGCATCTCATATTCTAGGATATTTAGGGAAGATTTCTAGCGTAAGAGAAGTAGAATACTATATAAATAATTTAGATTATAAAAGAAACGACTTGATTGGGAAAACCGGTATCGAGGGAGAATTTGAAGAAGTTTTAAAGGGTGATGATGGCTATAGGTATATTGAAGTCGATGCATATGGTCGATTTGTCAGAGAGGTTGGAGATAGTTATGATATGTTGGAATCTCTTAGTCCCAAATCAGGAAATGATGTAAGATTGACATTAGATATTGAGTTGCAAAGAGTTGCAGAGGATTCGCTTGAGAAATGGATCAACGCAATTAATAATGGAGGAACCTATGAGGATGAATGGGGAAATGTTACCTATGATGTATTTGATAATGCCGAGACAGGTGCTGTTGCAGTTGTAGATGTTAAAACTGGAGAAGTGCTCACGATTGCTAGTTATCCATCATATAATCCCAATTTATTTTCTACAGGTATCAGCATTGTGGATTGGAATTCTTTAAGTCCCGAAAATGCTCGAAACCCTCTGGCGCCAAGGCCACTTTACAACATCGCAACTTTGACAGCGGTACAACCTGGATCTGTATTTAAAATGATTACTGGGATTGCTGCTGTTGAACAAGGGCTTGATCCCGATAGAAAAATTTATTCCGATGGTTATATAGAAATTGGTAATAATTCTTTTGGCTGTTGGCTTTGGAACGATTATCACGCAAAACACGGTCCTACTGATTTGTATAAGGCACTTGAAGTTTCATGTAATTACTATTTTTTTAATCTGGCAATGGGAATGGATTATAAAAATAATAGATCATTAGGAATAGATATGAATGCAGCTACTTTAATAGACTATGCAAAAATGTTTGGCTTAAACGAGGCTACTGGGATCGAAGTTTCAGAAGCTGTACGTGGTGTACCAGATGAAGAGAAGAAATCAAACGCAGTTTTATGGGGACTTAGAATTAAATTGAGCGAAATAATAGATGAATATTTTCCTGCTTTTATTGACGATGATAAAAAACAAGATACTATTAAAGAAATATTATCTTGGGCTGAGGATAAACCATCTAGAACGTCAATTATAAATAAATTAATTGAATTGGGAGCCTATGACGATTTTTATTTTATCGCAGAATTAGCTGATATAATAAAATATGATTATTTTAATAGAATTGGATGGTTTGAGGGAGATACTTTAAACATGGCTATTGGTCAAGGGGATCATATGTATACTCCGATTCAAGTTGCGAGATATATAATGGCTATAGCTAATGATGGATATTTATATGATCTTAGTCTTGTAAAATCTGCTGATGAAAAACAATATATAAAAAATATTGATACTGAGCCTCTATTTGAAGACAGCGACACCTTGGATGCCATTAGGCAAGGTATGTATCAAGTAGCTCAAGGAACACAAGGAACAGCAAGAAGATATTTTGCTGAGTTCCCTGTAGATATTGGTGCTAAAACCGGTACTGCAGAAAAAGAGGGTAAAATCCCTCCTGTAGATGAAGAAGAGTATTTGATTAACAATTTGCCACTTATCGATCCAAAGATAGATATTAGCGATCTTGATTTAAAAACAGAGGAAATTTTAATAACAAGAAATGAAGAATTAGCATCCTTTGAAAAAGAAAAGAATGATACGGACGATTTAGAAAGAATAGAAAAGCTAACGAATAAAATTGAGTATCTGATTACAAGTGGTTATTTAAATAGAGAGTCAGCTATGAGAGAGGCTATCAAAGAGTTGAGCGATTTAGAGTTAAATGATACAATTATCAATCAGTATAGAGAAGAGTATAATAGTTACGCTTGGTTTGCCGGATTTGCTCCATATGATGACCCGGAGATAGCTGTTGTTGTCTTTCTTCCACAAGGAGGACATGGAGGTTATGCCGCGCCTATAGCCAGGGATATATTTGCACATTATTTAAAACTTGAAAAGGGTGAAGATAGTGATAAATAAAAAATTAGTTAAGAATATAGATTATTCACTCTTGGTTTTAGTGATAGTAATATTTATTATTGGTGTATTAGTTATTTCAAGTGCAACCAATTCTCAAATTATGGGATTGACGAAGCAAGTGAAAATGCAAGTTGTAGCTTTTATATTAGGCTTTATTATAATGCTCTTCGTTATGTATTTTGATTACAGCACATATGGCGATTTTTATAAAGTCATATATGTAATATCAATTTTACTATTGCTGCTAGTTTATGTTCCTGGACTAGGTGTAGTTAGAAATAATGCAAGAAGCTGGATCGATTTAGGAGTTATCGATATTCAAACTTCGGAAATTGCTAAAATAGGATTTATCATATTTTATGCCAAGTATTTAGAATCAAAGGTTGGACATTTAGATAATATAAAAGATCTGATTATCCCTATATTGGTTGCATCTCCTTTTATATTGTTATTGCTTAAACAACCAGATTTAGGTAGTGCATTGGTGTTTGTCACGATTGCAATTGTGATGTTGTTTTATGCAGGATTAAATTATAAAATAATTGGAATTGGATTATTAAGTCTTATTCCCATCATACCTTTATCTCTTAGATTTCTTAAACCGCATCAACTGCTGAGAATTGAAGCGTTTATGAATCCTAATAACCCGGATTTGCCGGGATATTACCATGTGATGCAGTCTAAAATTACAATTGGTTCTGGAGAACTTTTAGGAAAGGGATTATTTAAAGGAGTATATCATCGTTATGATTATTTACCAGTACAAGAAACTGATTTCATCTTTGCAGTTGCAGGTGAAGAATTGGGGTTTGTCGGCGGGACGATTATAATTTTACTATATGGAATATTGCTGTTGAAATTGTTGTATTTGGCATCCAAGGCAAAAGATTCTTTTGGTTCATTGGTTATAATAGGTGTATTGGCGATGTTCTTTTTTCAAATCGTTGAGAATATCGGCATGACGATGGGATTAATGCCAGTAACAGGCGTTACATTACCGTTTTTAAGTTATGGAGGAAGTTCTATTATCACCAGCATGATGGCGATCGGATTAGTTGTAAATGTGTATATGAGAAGAAAAAGAAGCAGTTTTTTATTGTAAATTGGAGGAAATATGAATAAATTAGAAGAATTATTTTATAAATCAGAAAAACCGAGCAGATATATTGGAGGAGAATATAATTCATATATGAAGGAAGTAACTGAGGAAACCATACGTTTTGCTTTTGCTTTTCCTGATGTATATGAAGTTGGAATGTCACATCTAGGACTACATATTCTCTATAATCTTTTGAATAAGCAAGAAAATATATACTGTGAAAGAGTTTTTTCACCGTGGATAGATTTAGAGCAGCTGATGGTTGAAAATAACATTGAGATATCTACAATAGAGACTCAAACATCAATCAAGGAAATGGATTTCATCGGATTCACTCTGCAGTATGAGCTTAGTTATACAAATGTTTTAAACATGCTGAAACTTGGCAATATTCCTTTATTGTCGAAAGATAGAGATGAAAGCTATCCGATTATCATTGCAGGTGGTTCTTGTTCATACAATCCAGAGCCGTTGGCTGAATTTATAGATTTGTTTGTTATTGGAGAAGCGGAAGAATCTATTTTAGAATTAATGGAGCTGTATAAAAAGGTCGGAAGAAACAAAGAAGAATTTTTAAAAGAAGCTATTAAAATTGAAGGTATGTATGTACCGAAGTTTTATGATGTCGCTTATGGCGATGATGGAAAAATTATATCTTTTAAAAAGAATTACGACGAAGCTCCTGATAAGATAGGAAAGAGAATTGTTGAGGATTTTGATAATGTTTTCTATCCGGAAAAAATGATTGTTCCGTATATGGATGTAGTTCATAATCGTACCGTAATAGAAATTTTTAGAGGATGCACTGCCGGGTGTAGATTTTGCCAGGCAGGAATGGTTTATAGACCAGTTAGAGAAAAGTCCGTAGAGCATATTAAAGAAAGTGCAGATATCCTTCTTAAAAATTCTGGATATAGTGAAGTTTCTCTATCTTCGTTAAGCACTTTAGACCATTCGAATATTGATGAGTTAATAACCAAAATGATAGATGATTACGAAGAAAAAAGGATAGGAATATCACTTCCTTCGCTAAGGTTGGATTCGTATTCAGTAGATATATTAAAGCAAATTCAAAAGGTTAGAAAAACCGGATTGACTTTTGCGCCCGAAGCAGGAACGCAAAGACTGAGAGATGTAATCAATAAAGGTGTCAATGAGGATAATCTTTTTAATACTATGGAAAGCATATTTAGCTTAGGTTGGGATAGGGTAAAGCTTTATTTTATGATAGGGCTTCCAACTGAGACGATGGAAGATGTCGAAGCTATAGCTGATATTGTATATAAAGTAAAAGGGATTTATAGAGATAATTCTTCAAGAAACCGTTTGTATTTAACTATTTCAACTGCGTGTTTTGTTCCTAAGCCAAAGACACCTTTTCAATGGGAAAGACAAGATACGGTCGAGGAATTAAAAGAAAAAGAGAAATATTTAAATAAGAGAATTAAAGGAAAAGCATTTAAATATATTTATCACGATCCGTATACTACTTATATCGAAGGCGTTTTTGCAAGGGGCGATAGAAGGCTTGCAAAGGCATTGATAAGGGCTGCTGAATTAGGGATGAAATTTGATGGCTGGCATGAATTGTTCAACTATGAATTGTGGTTGAAAGTTTTTGAGGAAACGGGAATAGATCCAGAGCAGTATACGCGTAAAAGAGAATATGATGAAATTTTACCTTGGGATCATATAGATACAGGAGTTAGCAAGAAATATCTTATAAACGAGAATGAAAAATCTAAAAACAGTGAAACAACTAATGATTGTCGTAGTGGATGTACAGGCTGCGGAGTAAATGTCAGTCATCTAGGGGAGGTGTGCTGATGCCTATTTTAAGATTAAAAGCAAAAAAAAATGGTAGACTTAGATTTTTATCTCATTTAGAGTCTCTTAAAATGTTGGAAAGATCTATGAGGAGAGCAGGTGTACCGTTGAAGTTTTCAAATGGATTCAATCCTCATCCAAACATATCTTTTGCATCGCCGTTACCTGTAGGTTCGTTAAGTGATTATGAAATTATCGATGTCGATGTAATAAATGAATTTGATTTTAAAGAAATTATCAGTAATCAAACTGAATATTTTCCTATGGAATTCACATTGATGGATGGATATTTTATAGAAAATGAAAAATCTCTTATGAGTCAAGTTACAGCAGCTGATTATTTAGTTAAAATAAACGCTGATATTGAATCTGAGGACATTAAAGAGGCCATCGAAACTTTTCTGGATAAAGAGTCTGTGATAATCAAGAAAAAAACAAAAAGAGGAAGATATATAGATGTCGACATTAGAGAGCAAGTACAAGACTTGATATTTGATGATGAGGTTGAAATGATATTTATGAGAATTGATACGGGAAGTGTTTCAAATTTAAAACCACTTGCACTTCTGGATCAAATAATAATCGTTCCTCACGAAAAAGTAGATGTTTTAAGAACGAAGCTGTATAAAGGTGAAGAGGGTAATTTAGTTGAATTATTTTAATGATATCGCTTTTGAATATGAAGGTTTGAACTTTAAAAAAACCTTTGTATTTAGAGAAAAAAAACTAAAAAAAATTCTTATTAAAGATAAACTTGATAAACCCGAGATAGATGATGTTTATGTCGGAAAAGTTGTCAATTATGTCAGGGAGATTGATGCTTATTTTGTTGAATTCGATCACCATATAGGTTTTTTGAAGACTAAAAAAGAGTATAGGATGGGTAAGTTCATACCTATAGTCATTGTAAAAGAAGAAAGAAAAGACAAGGGATATCGCATTAGCGACGAAATCTATTTCAAAGGTGAAAATGTCATATATTTTCCTGATGATGTTAAAAATAGATTTAGCAGAAAACTGACTGAAGAAAAAACAAATGAGTTGAGCGAACACTTCAAAGCTTATAAAGGATATTTATTCAGGACGGGGTGCGACAGTGCAAGTATAGAGGATATTGAAAATGAAATTACGTGTTTTGAAAAGCTTTTGGATTCGTTAGAGGTAAATGTCAATGTAAAGAATAATAAACAGAGGATCTACAGGAATACTCATGAAGAATATATTGTTGAAAAAATCGATGATTTAAGCGAAATTCTTGAGCTGGAAGAATTGTTGATGGCGCATAGAGATAAGGAAACAATATTTCCAAATGGTATGAAGGCTTCTTTTGAAGTGACCAAGGTTGGAACTGTAATAGATTTTGATTCATATTTGTATAAAAGTCTAAAGAAAAACGACTATCTGCAAATGAATAGAGAATTGTTCAATCTGGTACTTGATGAAATGTATATTAGAAATATCAGCGGCGTGGTGTTGATAGACAGTATTTCCATCAACAACCGTAAAGAACAGCAACTTTTTAATCAGCATATCGAGAATGCAATCAAGGACTTCAGTGATTTGAAATTTCATGGTATTACGAGACTGGGATTTATCGAGTTAACTAGAAGAATAGAAAATAAATCTATAATGGAATTCAGCGATGAAGAAATATTGATTGATAAACTATATTTAAGGATTAATTATTTAAAGGAGCATGCAAGCATTAATTCGCTTGAGATTAATTTAAATCCGAAGTATTTCACAGCAGAGGAAAAGATTATTGAAATTAAAAAATTGTTTGCTTTTCCGATGAAATTTGTTTACAATCATAGTGTTGATGATTATAGCATAAAACTGCTAAAGTCTATTGACGAGTGACAGTATGTATGTTATCATATATAACTGGGTAACCGCTCAAAAAAGGTTATTAAACTCGACTATGAGTACCTGATTTTGGCGAGTCTATGGATAGGGAGGTAATGAAATGTACGCAATTATTGAAACAGGTGGAAAACAATACAGAGTACAAGAAGGCGATGTAATCGATATTGAAAAATTAGAAATCGCTGAAGGTGAAGCTGTAGGTTTTGACAAAGTTTTAATGGTTTCTAATGACGAAGGATTACAAGTTGGCAAACCTTACGTTGAAAATGCAGTTGTTGATGCAACAGTATTGACTCAAGGTAAAGCTAAAAAAGTGATTATTTTTAAATATAAGGCTAAAAAAGATTATAGAAAAAAACAAGGTCATAGACAACCATTTACAAGAGTTGAAATTAAGAAAATCAATTTATAAAAATGATTTACGTAAAATTTTTAAAAAAAAATGGAAAATATTATTATTTTGAATCAACTGGGCATTCAGATTACGAAGAGCATGGTAAAGATATAGTCTGTGCTGCTGTTTCTGTTTTAGCTCAAACTTTAGTTAATTCTATTATTGAATTATCGACTATTGACCCAGTAGTTGAAGTTGATGAAGAAAAGGGTTATCTAAAATGTGAGATTCCAAAAGATAAAAGTACATTAGATGATATTAAAATTCAGACTGCTTTTGAAGTGATAAAAGTGGGAATAGAAGGCATTTCGGAAGTTTACGACGATTATGTAAAACTTCTTGAAGAGGAGGTGCAACGATGTTAAGATTTAATCTTCAATTATTTTCAAGTAAAAAAGGTGTTGGTAGTTCTAAGAACGGTAGAGACAGTGAAGCTAAGAGATTAGGTGTTAAAAGAGCTGACGGACAATTCGTAAGTGCTGGTAGCATTTTAGTTAGACAAAGAGGAACTAAAATACATCCTGGAAATAATGTTGGAAAAGGTGGAGATGACACTCTATTTGCAACAGTTTCAGGCGTGGTTAAGTTTGAAAGAAAAGGAAGAGACAAAAAACAAGTTAGTGTTTACAACGATTAATGCTCATCTTTGATGAGCATTTGTTTTTTTGAGGTGATAATATGTTTGTAGATCAAGCCCAGATAGCCATTAAAGCCGGTAAAGGCGGAGATGGTAAAGTAGCGTTTAGAAGAGAAAAATATGTTCCTGATGGAGGTCCAAGCGGCGGAAACGGCGGTAAAGGCGGCGATATAATAGCCCGCGTCGACACTGGAATGAGAACCTTGATGGATTTTAGATATAAAACTCTTTATAATGCTCCGGATGGTGAAAACGGCGGCAAAAAGAATAAGTATGGTAAAAAAGGTGAAGATTTAGTAATAATCGTTCCTCCTGGAACTATTATTAGAGATCAGGAAACCGGAAAGATTATAGCAGATCTTATATATCCTGATGATGAAAGAGTTATTGCAAAAGGTGGTAGAGGCGGTAGAGGCAACTCTGAGTTTACAACTTCAACAAGGCAAGCGCCGACTTTTTCAGAGCAGGGATTTTATGGACAGGAACGAATGATTGTCCTTGAACTTAAGATGATTGCAGATGTAGGATTGGTGGGATTTCCTAACGTAGGCAAATCAACATTATTGGCTCAGGTGACAAAGGCGAAACCGAAGATAGCAAATTATCATTTTACTACATTGTTTCCGAACCTTGGAGTTGTAGAAATGATAAAGGGTAAAAGTTTTGTTTTAGCTGATATTCCAGGGTTGATTGAAGGAGCTCATGAGGGCGTTGGACTTGGACATGATTTTTTAAGACACGTGGAAAGAACGAAAGCGATTTTACATGTTGTTGATGTATCTGGCGTCGAAGGAAGAGATCCTATTGATGATTTCATTAAAATCAATCAAGAGTTGAAAGAATACAGTGAAAAACTGTTTGAACGAGTTCAAATAGTTGCCGCCAATAAGGTCGATTTGATTTATGATGATGATCAAGTTGAAAAATTTGTAAAATTCATTGAAGAACAAGGATATAAATGTTTTATCATTTCAGCTGCAACTGGAAAAGGCGTAGATGAATTAATGAAGCATGTTACTGAGATATTAGATGATATCGAAGATATTCCTCTTTATGATGAGTTGGAATATTTATCTTTAGATGAAGAAGAAATGGTTATTGATGTTAATGAGGTAATTTTTTCAAAAGAGGGCGATGTTTATGTTGTTGAAGGAATGGCTATTGAAAGATTGTATTTCTCAACTAATTTTGAAGAAATCGAATCTCTAAGAAGATTTCAAAGCATCTTATTGAAAAAAGGTGTAATTGAAAAATTGAAGGAAATGGGTATTGAAGAAGGAGATACAGTTAAAATATACGATCTCCAATTTGAATACTATGAATAAAGGTGGAAAATATGTTACGAGGTAAACAAAGAAGTTATTTAAAAGGATTGGCTAATACCATGAAGCCGATTTTACAGATAGGTAAAGAAGGTATTAGCGAGCAGGTTATCAATCAGATTGATAAAATGCTTAATGATCATGAATTGATCAAGATAAATGTTCTAGATAGCAGTTCGCTAGGAGCAAAAGAGGCAGCTATAGAAATATGTGATGAATTGAAATCAGAGTATATATCTGCTATGGGTAATAAGATTGTTGTATATAGAGAATCTAGAACCATGGATAAAGATGAAAGAATAAAATTGCCGAAATAATGAAAAGATGCTTTTGTATTAATGAAAGCATCTTTTTTTTATTGACAACATCCAATATATTAATTATTATTTAAATAAATAATATATAATTAAAAAGGTGTTGAAGAAGATGAATACAAAGAACTGCGAGAAAATTGTTGTAGAAGATCAAAAATATCTATCAAAGGTCTCAAGAGCGACCTATTATCCCTTAGCTGTAAAAAGAGCAAAAGGATGCATAGTGGAAGATGAAGACGGCAATGAATTCATCGATCTTTTATCAAGTGCTGCAGTAATTAATACTGGACATTCGCATCCTAAAATTGTTCAAGCCATTAAGAATCAGGCAGATCAATTTATACAATATACTTCAGCATATATGTATCATAAGCCACTAGTGGAACTAAGTAAAAAACTTATTGAAAAAACACCTGGCAATTACGAAAAAAAAATAATCTATGGATTATCCGGCTCGGATTCTAGCGATGGTGCTATTAAACTGGCTAGAGCATTTACAGGTAGAAGTAAAATAATATCATTCATACAGTCCTATCACGGATCGACTTATGGAGCGTTATCCATGTCGGCTGTCAGTTTGGGGATGCGAGAGAATATTGGTCCGTTTCTTCCTGAAATGTATCACTTCAATTATCCGACATGCTACCGTTGTCCCTATGGAAAAGAGAAAAATTCGTGTGAGCTGGAATGTTTAAAACAGATCGAAATTGCATTTGAGTATTATCTTCCTGCAAATGAGGTGGCGGCAATTGTAATCGAGCCTATCGCAGGGGATGCGGGTGTTATAGTCCCACCAAAAATATTCATGACGAGATTATATGAACTGTGCAAGAAAAACAATATATTGTTTGTGGTAGATGAAATACAAACTGGTTTTGGAAGAACAGGGAAGTGGTTTGGAATAGAACATTTCGATATGGTTCCGGATATTATGATACTTGGAAAAGCTATTGCATCCGGTATGCCTTTAAGCGCTTTGGTTGCCTCCTCTGAAATCATTGCTTCTCTGGAAACTTTATCGCACGCATTTACGAATGCTGCCAACCCGTTATCATGTGTAGCTTCAAGTACAACAATAGATATTATTGATGAAGAGAAATTAGTTGAAAACTCGAAGATTATGGGGGATTATTTTCTTGATCGATTAGATAATCTAAAGAAAAAACATAAAATCATTGGAGATATCAGAGGAAAAGGTTTAACTATAGGTGTTGATTTAATAACTGATGAAAATACAAAAGAAAAAAATACAGCGGCAGCGGCAAAAATCTGCTATAGAGCTTGGGAGAAAGGCTTGATTCTTACTTTTTTTGCGAAAAATGTTTTGAGGATTCAACCGCCTTTAACCATTGATGAGGCTTTAATAGATGAGTCGGTAAAAATACTTGATGAGACGATAGAAGAATATATGAATGGAGACATTAGTGATGATGTATTAAAACAGTCAAAGGGATGGTAAAAACATACTCTGTTTTATGGTATAATTTATTAAGGTGATAACTATGGCAAATTATAAAAAAATAGGAATTATGGGTGGAACTTTTGATCCTGTACATTATGGACATTTAGTGTTGGCAGAGCAGGTCAGAAGTAATTTGAGATTGGATTGTATATATTTTGTACCTTCAGGCGATCCGCCACATAAGACAGATAAGGTGATTACAGATAAATATCTGAGGTATGAAATGGTTCTTCTTGCAACTGTCGACAACCCAAGATTCGATATACTGGATACTGAATTAAAGAGTGATAAAAAAAATTATACGATAGATTCTATCAGAGAAATAAAGAAGGACTTAGGCATCAACGATAAAATTTACTTCATTACAGGCGCTGATCAAATTTTAAATATTGAATCATGGAAAGATTATAAAACTTTATTAAGAGAAAATGTCTTTATTGGAGCATCTAGACCAGGTTATGCAGAGGATGAATTGTATAAAAAAATCAGTATGCTAAAAAAAGAATTGCATGCTAACATCATTCACATAGAAGTACCTGCTTTGGCTATTTCATCGACTGATATAAGAAATCGCATCAGAGAGGGAAATACCATCAGGTATCTGTTGCCGGAGTCGGTTGAACAATATATTTATAAACACAAGTTATACAAATAAAGAGTTTTATCCACCAGATGAGTTATCATATAAAATGATAGCTCATTTATTATGTGTGCCAGGCATGGCACTAGTCTAACTGGCGTAAGTCCAGTCACGGGTATTTACCGCCAAGTGTAGTGAACCACAAGTTGGTATCAGTAATGATATGGATGAAGGCAGTGGTGTAGCGAAATTCTCGAGCCTACGAACAGAAACTTGATAAGGCGATTAGGTGGGTGAGGTTGCATATCAAACTTAAGCCCAAAAGGTAAACGTAAAACTGAAGTTGTAAATCAAGAGGTTGTGGAATGAAAGATTAGTGTCTTACCCTGGGAGGCCCTACCCACACATCGAAAGATGTGGTCGAAAAAGGTTTGGGGAGGGAGTCAGATGAAGTCATAGTAGGCTTAATAGCTGAAGGACTGAAACGATTTATAGTACAAATCACCATCTATAAAATAATACATTAGCCAGAAATCAAACGGATAAGAGGAATAAGAACGTAACCGAAAGATCTTATTGATGTTATGAGGGGTGTTGTGTAGGAATCTTGTGATGGAGAGAGGAGTAACAACAATGGAATTAATGGAAGTGGTACTATCAAAAGAAAATCTAAACCGTGCTTATAAAAAGGTGAAATCTAATAAAGGAGCAAGTGGTGTAGATAAATTATCAACAGAAGAGCTAGGGAACTACATTAGGGAAAACAGAGAATTTATTATAGATTCACTGAGAAATAGAAAATATATTCCGAAACCAGTGCGTCGAGTGTACATTCCAAAATCTAATGGTAAGAAACGACCTTTAGGCATACCAACAGCATTAGATAGAACAATACAACAAGCGATAGCACAACCTATATCAGATATTTATGAAGAAGTATTTAGTGATTATAGTTACGGTTTTAGACCTAATAGAAGTTGTCATGGTGCAATCAAACAAGCACTGGACTATTTAAACAGTGGTTATGAATGGGTTATTGACATAGATATAGAGCAATTCTTTGATAAGGTAAATCATGATAAGTTAATCCAAATTCTTAGAGAACAAGTAAATGACAGTAGTGTCCTGAACCTCATACAAAAATATTTAAAGGCAGGGGTAATGGAAAAAGGAATTATTAAAGCCACTAAAACTGGGGTGCCCCAAGGTGGACCACTTTCAGTCGTACTCTCAAATATATATCTTGATAAACTGGATAAAGCACTAGAGGAGAGAGGTCTGCGTTTTGTTAGATACGCAGATGACGTGCTGATATTCACAAGAAGTGAAAAAGCAGCAAATAGAGTAATGACCTCGATATCTAGCTGGATTGAAAGGAAATTATTCTTGAAAGTAAATGCTACAAAGTCAAAAGTAGTCAGACCGATGAGAAGCAAGTATCTAGGATTCACGTTTTTAAAGAATGGTGGCGAATGGAAAGTAAAGCCTACTAGTGAGAAGAAAGCGAAGCTATATAAAGTAATGCGTGAATATCTCAAAAGAGGAAAAGCAACTTCAAGGTCATTAGCAGTAACTATAAAGAGAGTAAATCAAATAGTTATGGGATGGATAAATTATTTTAGAATCGGAATGATTAAAATGTTTATGGAGAAGTTTGGTCAATGGTTAAGGCACAAAATAAGAGTAATTATAATGAAACAATGGAAAAACTCAAAGACAATATATAGAAACCTGTCCTACATAAACAGAAAGTATAAGAATAATTTTGATGATGAAAGTATTTACAAAGTTGCAAATTCAAGACTTGGCTGGTACAAAAGAAGTGGTATGGATGTAGTTAATTATATTTTAAATCCTACACTACTAGAAACAAAAATAAAGGACAGAGCTGGTTTGCTCAATCCTTTAAATTATTATCTAAGAAAAGTTGGAATATAAATTGTAGAGCTGTATACGAGACCCGTACGTACGGTTCAATGAGAGGGAAGTAATTCTTAGCAATTATTTCTCTACTCTATTTGATTCCAATAATCTTCCCAAAATATTTACAGTATTTAATGATGAAAAATGCAAAAGAAAAACTAAATAAATCATCGAAACATAGAATGTATATATATGAAATAATTGACAATAATATTAGTATATGGTATATTTTATTTGTTGATTTAATACTATGAAAATAAACTTTTAATCAGAGCTAATTGTTATTAAAGGAGGTGTAGAAACTATGATTGATTACTTGCCTTCTCTCGTGCTGTTAATTCCAATTGTTTTTGGAGCTGTAATGCTTTACGTTTTAATTAGTTTGTTAAATTTACTTCGGAAAATAAACACTAAACTTGATATTTTAATTAACAACAAATAGGTATATTTTTAAGTAGATTGACTCTTTATCTAGTGAAAAAGATATTATAAAAGCAAAACACTTGATTATTGATAGCGATACAAAATTAACGGATACGAGAATTGAGCATTATAGGATTAGGACTACTAACTATATAGTTTTATAATTGGAGGTAACTATTGAATCGGAAAAAATCAATATTAATTTCAGCAATCGTTATAATCGTTTTTATTATATTAAGTGTTAAGTACTGGTCGATTCCAATTTCAAATACCTATGAATGTCAGTCTTTCACAAACAATGGAGAAGGCTCTGAAAAAATTGAAATAAGAATCGATGGTGAGTATAAGAAAAGCCTTTTCCAAAAAGATTATATAGACATATACCTTGAAGTTGGTGATGTAGAATACCCTTTAGAAGAACATATTGCATTCCCTTTCAACTATAAAGGAATAATAACAAGCAGTACAAGTGGCAAAGATTATCTGTTTCCACGGGCTAAAACTGTAGGTGGATATAGATCGCCTTTAAAGTACAGAAATGGAATTATGTTTGATTTAAAGTATGCTAGGTTTAATGATGGTGAATTTCCATATCCGCATGAATATGTTGGAAGTATTGTATTTTCAAAGGATTTATCACAAATTGTATTCTTCCCATATAAATCAAAAACTATAATTGCATCAGGTTTGAATCGAAAAGATGCAGAAGAATTATGGCATCATTTGGTGGTAATAGATTTTTAGAATTATAGTTTAAATTAGTGCAGAATAAATATCCTGCACTTTATTTATTAAAAACAACACGATTATCTAACAGAGTTTATATGAAAGTGGCGATAAGTTTTTATAAAATATAGTCCAATATTTTTAGGTAGGTGTTTAAAAACACCTACCTAAAATCATTTAATTCATATTTATGTAAGCCTGAATTTTTTCATCTATATCAAGTTGATCCCAGTATCCAATGGTCTTTTGCCCCTTCTTCTAATTCTGAAGCGCCATCAATACCAGTACAATTCCACATATATTTGTGTTATACTGATTGTCGTAGTTAAAGGGTGATGTAAATGATAGAATTGATAAAAAGCGATCTTAAAAAGTATTTATCGCTTGATCGTTATAATCATACAATCAGAGTAAGTGAGACAGCTATAGAGCTCGCACGGATTTATAATGAAAATGTGGAAGATGCAACTATTGCAGCTTTGTTGCACGATTATGTTAAATGTTTAGATAAAAAACACTACCGTGAAATAATCCGGAAAAACAATTTAAAGATCGATTCTGTGATTGAAAAAAATATCGGACTTGCACACGGTTTGATAAGTGCTTATTTTGCTAAAGAAAAATATAAGATCGAGAATATGGATATATTGAATGCCATTGAATATCATACATACGGCAGACCTGATATGAGCACTCTTGAAAAGATCATCTATCTGGCGGATTATATCGAGCCTGGTAGAACCTTTGATGGGGTTGATGATATAAGAGAAATGGCGAAGAAAAATTTGAACAAAGCTATGATCATGGCTCTTGAATCTTCAATGGATTATGTGAAATCAATGGGTAAAGAAGTTCATCCATTAAGCATACAAGCATTGATATTTATGCAAAAAGAGGTGTAATATATGTCCGTTTATATGACGATTTCATTATTTGTTTTAGGATTGATTTTTATTATAAAAGGTGGAGACTGGTTTGTAGATTCTTCAATCTGGACTGCCAAGGTTACTGGCATTCCATCTATTATAATCGGCGCAACCATTGTGAGCTTTGCTACTACTTTACCGGAACTGTTGGTTTCTACAAGTGCAACTTTAAAGGGAAGCACCGACATTGCAATAGGAAATGCAATTGGATCGACTATTTGTAATATCGGTTTAATTGCGGGAATTATTTTGATTTTCAAACCAAGAGAGGTCAATAAGAATGCTTTTGGGAAAAAAGGTTTCTTGATGATTGGAATAACTTTATTAACGGCGGTTTTGGCGTTTAACAACGAACTGAATAAAGTGGAATCTGCTTTATTGTTAAGTACCATTGCATTGTTTTTTTACATCAATATAAAACTGTATAAAAACGTAGCTAGTGATAATAAAGAGATTATTGAACCATCTAGAAAAGATATACTTGAAAATATTTTTAAATTTGTTTTAGGTTCTGCCTTTATTATTTTAGGATCGAATTTATTGGTGACACACGGTATTGAACTTGCTAAAATATTTAATGTGCCAGAATCCATAATAGGATTGACATTGATAGCTTTCGGAACATCGTTGCCTGAACTGGTTACTGGAATTACGGCTATATTAAAGGATGACAGCGATCTTGGAATCGGCAATATATTAGGGGCGAATATCCTTAATATTGCAATGATTATAGGTACTAGCGGCTTAAT
>DAOUQP010000070.1 GCA_030625575.1 Eubacteriales bacterium
ATCCCAAATACAATCACTAACAAGACTTGTAATATAATTGTAAAATAAAACAGAGCCTTGCACTACTGATATTATACCAGTAATACAAAGCTCATAACATTACAGTTATATTACGAATTTTAAGCTATGGTTAACGTAATAACTCAACCGCCTTATCAAGCACTATATCCCTATCGCTTGAATTGCTTATGAGGCTCTCTAAAGCACATACAGTTTTAACATCTAACCTTCCTGTAACTGCTAAATTATTGGCTCTTTGGAAATTTTTAATAGCTACTAATGTGTTATTACCAAAGATTCCATCTTCATCAAGATCATTTCCCAAAGCATTAAGTCTTTGCTGAACACCATATACATTTAAGCTGACTTCACCTAAGTAAATATCTCTTTTTTGGTTAAGAGGTGCAAAATCATTGTTTATAATGTTCTTTTTAGAGATCTCAATATCAGGAACAACACCAACTCCATCGATAGTATTTCCCTTGCCAGACAAATACTCAGCTATAGTCATTTTAAAACCAGATTCATCATTAAGAGGAATGACACTCTGAACAGTACCTTTACCATAAGTAGTTTCACCTACAATGATAGCCCTGTCGTTATCCTGCATTGCACTTGCAAATATCTCAGAAGCACTGGCACTACTCCTGTTCACTAAAACCACCATAGGCTGCTGAATTCCATTTATATTAGATTTAAACATTTCATCCCTATACGCCCTATAATCTATCTGCAAAATAGGAGCATCCTTTGGAAGAAACAACTCAGACACTTTAACAACAGTATCAACTCTACCACCCGGGTTATTTCTTAAATCTACAATTATTCCATTTACTTGATTTTGAATAAACTCCCTTACTGCATCATGAACCTCAGTATCGATGTTTTCAGCAAAACGAGTAATCTTTAAATATCCAATATTACCATCTAAAATTTCATATTCCACATTTTTGATGACAATTAAACCCCTAGTGACAACAATATCTATTTCCTGACCATTTCTCAAAATAGTAAGAGTTACATCAGTGCCAATTTCACCTCTGATTTTAGAGGCAGCTACATCAAGTGGAATTTCTATTATCTCTTCACCGTTGACTTTTATTATCAGATCGTCGACCTGCATTCCAGATCTCATAGCAGGAGCACCTTCATACATCTGAATTACCTTTACATAGCCATCTTCAGTGGTTATTGTCACACCTATACCACCAAAACTACCTTCAGCATCTTCTGTAAAAACAGAATACTCTTCTTTTGAAAAATAAGCACTATGATTATCTAGACTATTGAACATAGCCTTATATACGTCTTCCATTATTTCATCGCGAGTTACATCTCTATAATAGTAATTTTCAATGTAATCGATAAACAATTCAAATTTTTCATAATCCGTTTCAGCAAAAGACATCGTTCCCGCTGAAATAATCATAACTAAAACCAGTACTACAACTAACAACTTCTTATTTTTCATCATCCTCATCCTTCCCATATCTAGATATCATTATAACAAATTTAAATACTAGAATACAGGATTAAAACTCAGGTTGAATATAAATTCTATCGTAAACATTCCCAGTTATATCAAAACGCTTCATTACTGTCCGATTATCATAGCTTACTGAAATATAATAACTATTATTTAACCTTTTATCCTCATACGATAACGAACTGTTTACAAGCGGTAAAATGAGTTCTTTAATGTACTCACTCCCCAATTTATTTAATACCATCGGATACTCATTATTTTCATCAAGTCTATTGTCTAAATCCAAAACAACTTCACCATCATATTCTTCTAAACCATCAATAGTTATTGTAATGTTTTCAAAACTCATGAATCTATCTGGATTATACTTAACTTTCTCATCAAAGATATTTCTTTGACCTCTCCAGTAATTCCAATCACCTATGATTTTTATATCTGCTGAAACAACTTTTTCATAGTCAAAATTTATCGAGATCTTCTCTTCCTTATTATTTAGTACCGCCTTGATATACATACCGTCTTTTGCCTTGGTTTGAATTTGCCAAACACCCGATTGCAAATTCATCCTTTTTAGTTTGTCACCATCAAAGAGAAAAACATCCTTTACGTAATCCTCCGTTGTCGCTTTTATAGTTATATTTCCACCTTTTATCACTTTTCCATTATCTAAAAGCTTTAAATCTATCGGCGAATGAACACTAAACGGATAATAGTATGTCATCCCTTTTGATGCATTTCTATAATCCACAAAATCCACTCTAAAATAGTACTTGCCGTCTACAGTATCACTCGGCACTACATAATTAAAACTACCTATATTTTTCCCAGCACTAGGAACATAGTAATACTTTAAATGTATATTATCGTTATTTACATCTATCGACACTTTATAAATACTGTTTCCATACAGATTAACGTCATTTAAATAAACCCTATCTTTAATTGAAACAACTTTAGGACTGACATCGGCAGTTAAATACGCAACATTTTCCTTTATAGTTATTTCCTTAGTCAAACTCTCCCACACACCATCAAGATCCTTGACTGAATAAACAACCGTATATTCCCCAGGTAATAAACTATCAGGTAGATGATAAATTTTGTTTCCCTTATTATCTTCAATAACGATTTTTGTCTCCACTACGCCCTTGTCTTCCCTTGAGAATTCATAATCAGGATCATACGAGAAATCTATTAGTTCTAAAATTTCACTTTGATTGATATCAAAGTTCACTACAGGCTTTCTATGAACTTTGATAAATACCATAGGTTCATTTGATTGCTTGGAATAAACACTTGGACTAACATCATCGAATATTCTTCTTCTTACCTCATAAAGCCCCGGCTTTGAAAAAGAAGTCAGCTTTACATTTCTCCAAACATCAGAATATGTTTCTGTTCCTAAAGAATTATCGAGATATTCTGGATTGTGATTAAAAACGAATTCTTTCTTTATAATAGAATCCCCATCAAAATCATAATTACCGTAGAGTAAATCAAAAGATTCATTTATAAGATACGTATTAGGATACTGAGAAGGTTCGCTGAATACTTCATTCAATTTACTGAGGATGTCATTTTCATTTGTTGAAAATAAAAAATCAGACTTATACTGCCAATTAGATAGCTCGTTGTCTTTGGTGTCGAGGTAGAAAATGACTTTTTTTGAATCAGGTCTGAATGCATCCTCATAAACAGTTGCTACTTCCTTACTTACCTCACCAGAATATATCCCTATATAGTTTGGTACCCATACGATATCCGATACCCAGTATTTTTTTGTAGTACATTTCCTTACAGTTCCCGATACAACATAGCAAAACTTGCACATTTTAAAGCCCAAAGCATTATAGTATGTGCCGCATATACTACAACTTCTAATCTTTTCATATACAGGCACATCCTTGCAAGTCCTCCTCGTGCGGTATTCACCTTCATCTACAAATTCACCTAAATCCTGAACAGCATCTAATGAAAGCGTTCCTGTAAATCCATCCTTTGAGTAATTGTAAGTAGAATGCGGATAATTTATGCCATACGTAATATTTTCAACCACATTTGTCTTGTAAATTTCAGTTCCTTCATTAAAGTAGAAAACCCTGGCATCAAATCCCTTTTGACCAAGAATATTTTCATATTCACTTATATTTTCTATGATATTTTCATTTCTACCATTCATAACAATAAGTAGATCTACTTTTTCTATCAGTACATCCTCTTTAAGAGATAAAGTAGTAATAGGCATTTTATTATCTACAATAAAAGTTCTTTCGATTTCAGTGGTTTTTTCACTTTCCCAAACGCTGGCTACAATCTTATAAGAACCCAATTTATCATACGTTTTATTTGCATCATAACTATACGACTTCTCATAAATACCATTGTTATCCAAATCTTCAAATACTTTAATCTCTTTTCCCAAAATAGAATCACCGTCGATACTTAGATATTCAAAATCTATTTTCAACTTATCTCCTCTATAGATCTGATTATCGTAGATATTCATATATACATACGGAGACAAATCCTCTTGAACAACAACAGAATATTCAATACTTGATTTTCTTACCCCGTTGTCAGCAATTATTTTCACATCGTAAATACCCTTGTTATTGAACTTGATATCGAACCCATCATCTGTATGCTGTATTTCACCCTTATTAGAAACAACTTCATATTCAACAGGGTATTTGCTCAACTTTTCAACGCTGTTAACTGTTTCATCTTTATTTAAGAATTCAACAAAATGGTTTTCTCTAGCAATACTTTGCTGAACAAAGTTAATAATAGGTTTTGTAGATTTTATCAACACCCATGTATGATACTCATAATTAATACCTCCATATGAAGTTAAAACAATATCAACAGGAATCAACCTGTCTTGATCTACAAAACCATAGCTGTATTTTCCTGAGAAGAAATAATCGAAATTCACTTTGTTATTATTTATAAAAATTTGTTTTTTTGAAACAGCTCCCATATTTGTACCGTTGCTTGCATAAACAATCTCCTTATCAAAAACATCATCAGGAATGGTAAAATCAATAATTATTCCCTCATCCGCTTTCACAATCTCAACGAACTGTGAATAAGTAGATTCACCATATTCACCAATTGCCTTTTGAATGATTTCAATTTCAGATTCTATAGGAATTTCATTGACTTCAATGAAATCTAAAAGATAATTCTTGACGCTCTCATTAATATCACCAGAAGATAAAATATAAGTCTTCTCAATTCCCCTATTTATAAAAGTAATTTCATAACCGTCTATTATTCCCTTACTTAGATTAAAATAAGCAATATCACATAATCCTATTGATCCATTTTTAATAATATTTCCTGTATTGAAATAAGATTGGATGTATTCATTATCAGACTTATCAAATTCTACCCTCTTGACTAATTTGGCAACTTCAGAAGTTTTACCATTTAAATACTTCACATATACGGAAGCATTTATATCTATAAACCCCTTCTCTATATCGATAGAACTCAAATAAAAACTGTGATGCAAATAACTTTGATTAAAACTTTCATTCTGCAATACTTCAAAAGTCTCTCCATTTATACTAAAAATAAATTTCTCTATGTCATCACGATTATAATAAATGCTTCTTTTAAGAGCATCCTTATAAATATTTTGATCATCTAGCAATCCAACTAATTTGATACTTGTTCTTTGTCTTTCATCAACTAAATTAAAAGCATCGACATCATAATCAGTCAATTCCAGCTTTACTTCAGCAGGTAATTTATCCTCCAAAGTCTTTAAAGAAAAACTCTGATACCAAGTGCCATTTTCAGTTTTATGCCACATAATTCCCTGACCCGGATATAATATAGAAGGAAATTGTGATATATATAAATAATCATATACATTTTTATCAATAGAGAGTTTGAAAGGAAGCATATTTTCATATGCTTCCTTTAGGTAATCAACCTCTATCCCATCACTATACTTATCTAAATATGAATAATAAATATCATCATTATAATTTTTATTATTCCAACCTCTTTCAATCCAATTCTTTGCAGAGAGTTTGATATAACTATTCATATCATTGGGAAACTTCTCGTTTGTGTATGGATTGAACATTTTATCAAACCCATGGTATCTATACTCCCCTAAAATACCATTTGATGAATAATATCCATTATCCATTGACTTAAAAGCATTATATGGAATATCTTCATAATCCCCATAAATATAAATCCCTAAATCCTCAAATATCTTTTGGTTGAATTTCAAACCATTAACAGAATCTGTTACCAGTGCATAAGAAATACTTGAAAATAATATCAAAGCAACTATTAATATAATAATCCTTTTCATTTTTTAGTAACTTCCCCTTTCTTTGATTTCAACTACAGTTGAAACATTAACTACCTCAGGAAATATCATCTTTCATATTCGTTCTTTCATATATTATCTTTAACATAACTTTGTCAGACTCTAATATAACCCATCTATTATCAAGAGTTACCTCAATAACTCTTATATCCTTCCCTACTATCTGAGTGTTTTTCAACTCTCTGTCAATAAGATCCAAAAGATATTCATAACTATTCGGAAAAGCATCACTAAGCATATAACTCAAATCTAGTTTTCTAGATTCTTTTTTTAGTTCAATAGTGATATTCTCATCATTTACAATTGTATATTTCTCAATATTTCTCGAATAATCTTTTTCATAATCAATGTACATAGGATTGCTAATCAACCCACTAAGAAAGATTACTAGTAATATCTCTTTCATGAGCAATCTTCCATAGTCTTATTATACTTGTATGACTCATTCCGAGTATTTCACCTATATCTCTATAACTTAAATCTGTTTCTCTTCTAAATGCTCTTATCAACCTAAGTTTATCATTATAATACTCATCATCTTTAAGATTAGTAATTCTAATATTGTTTTCCTCTAAAAACGACTTCATAAATTTCTCCGCTCTTCTTATTCTCATTGTTTTCTTTTCCTCAGCGAAATATTCCATTTCATTCATCCTAACCTTATAATTTTCAGAAGTTTCCATTACAGATATATTATTCATTTCATTTTTGGATTGTTCATTATCTACGCCTAATGCACTTAAAACATAATCTCCATCTAAAAATTCATCTTTTTTATCAAAATCATAAATTTGAAAACGCCTTAAACTATTTTCACCAAATTTATGAATATGTTTAAATGTATTTTTAAAAGTCTCATAATTATCAATAGCTTTTATTTTTTTTTGATTATGAAACACATCCTTTGAAAAATACTCTTTAGAGTAATAAGCAGTATACGTCTCCATAATTAAGTCTAAAAATTCCATCACCTTATTCTTATTATCACGAACTACAAGATGAACAACCAAAGGAGTTAATGAATAACCCAACAACCTAATTCCCGACGATTCCTTATACATCTTGGTGATCTCCATAAACTTCTTATAGTCATTTCTTTTTCTAAAAACACCCCCTTCATTTATCGCCCCTAGCACAACATGATAAATTCCTGTAGATGATTTTGGTATTGTCATATTATTCCCTCCTTTTTTTTGTTATGGTTATATATTACCACATTATTCCTTATTATGTTATTTCTTTAAGAAATGTTACAAAATGAAACGAAAGAAAATTCCCGCATAACGAGAATTGACTAATAACTAAATTACGATTTATTTAAATCTGAATTTAGTTTAACTACAAAAAGAACCAATTCAAAGAATGGGTCTGTACTATTTGGTGCTGATGATTTCTCACCAACACCAAATAGTACAGACCCATATTAATTGAACCCTTTTATGCTTAAATCTCTTTCGCTTCATCTAAATTATAGATTTTTTTCAGAAATGCCATCCTCTACTTTAAACAACTTATCTAAAGTTACCAATTCTAAATTTTTCTTAATCATCGCAATTTGCTGAAGTTCAGAAGTAAAACCACCTTTTGAAAATATATAGTAATACATTTTTTCTTTAGGTATCAAATTACTTCTTTCAACCAACTTGTCATAAACTGCAACTCCAATTTTTTCATTACGATATTTACATTCACAATAAACACCTTCATTTTTAGATAACCCTACTATATCTATTTCTTCTTGTCTCATTTTTAAAGGGTTATTTCCCCACCACGTTCCAAATTTTTCAACAACAAATTTCAATTCTAGATTTCTATTTTTTCTTACCATATATTCCAAGCAAACATCCTCAAAAACTTTTCCTAGATAACTACTCCAATCAGGCTTTATTTTACGATGATATACCAACTCTCCAAGGTCTTGTTCAATCATGCTTCTATTACTATAAACATATCGATAGATAAATTTATATAGATTATCATTAATTAAATATATAGATTTCTTTGAATCCTCTTTGTTTATCGGAGCTACTTTTTTTAATATTCGCAGTTCTAATAACGATTTAATATACTTACTGGTTTTTGTAGAAGTTTCATTAATTTTGGTAGCTATTTCATTTATCTTAGATGAACCTCCTGCTATCGCCTCAATTATTGCATTATATACCGCAGGATTTCTTAATTCTTGATGTAATAAATTATTTGGTTCATCATATAAAAATGAGGAAGCATCTAAAATGTATTTGATTATATTTTCTTCTAGTGGATATTTTTCATCAAATTTAATTAAATAATGAGGTATCCCACCTAAAACACCATAAATTTTAATTATATTTTCATTCGTATACTTTGGGAAAAATTTTGCAACGTCAAAATAATCAAACGGTTCTATTTTCAGTTGTCCTGTTTTCCTACCATATAAAGGACTTTTATGCGCAACAATTTCATTCTCCATAAAACTAATGGACGAACCACACAAAACCAGCATAATATTTTTATTCAACAACTCATGATCTATCACATTTTGCAACATAGAAAGGAAACTCAAATTTGAAAGCGCTATATAAGGAAGTTCATCAATTACTAAAACTAATTTATCATCGCCAATGTTTTTTGCTATATATTTAAAAATATCTTCCCATTCTTCGAATATAACATTTAACTCATCTTTAAAATGATTCATAACAATCTTCGCAAATTTATCTTTATTCCTAAAATCATTATTCTCTTCAGCAACATAATATATTGCATTTTTACCTTTTATAAATTCAGTCAATAATTTTGTTTTGCCTACTCGTCTTCTACCATATACTATTAACATTTCAAATCTAAAACTCTCATAGTATCTATTAAGTTTATTCAATTCATTTTTTCTACCTATAAACATATATACCTCCCTCCTGCGAAATTATACTCGCGAGTTATATACTCACGAGTATAACACTTATAAGTATTATATCACATCATCTTTTTTTTTCAATACCAATGAACTTCATATATACCATCCAGATTATGAAATAATAACTCTACAAGCTATATCCCAAATCTAGATTTCACCACTCGTTATAGAGTAGGTAGAAGAAACAACAATATTTCATCCACCCCTCATCAAACCGGACATGAGGTTTTCCCTCATCCGGCTTTCCGACAACTTTCATTCATCCGCATGCACTCATATAGCAAGCTTTTCCAAACCAAAAGTCTGTAGTTGCTGACGCACCCATGGTATTCTAGACAGATGCTTACGCTTCTGTCTCTTCTTATTCCACCATCTGGTAAACCACTGTAAAATATGCCAGTCTATAGACCTTAGCCACTTTTTTGCAGTCTTAAGTCCATAGTAGTTTCTCCATCCTCGGATTTTGGGATTCATTATCTTTATCAGATCTTTGATATCCATTTTAAGCCTTCCACGATTTCCTAACAATTCTTTAACTGCTAATTTCATTCGTTTCATCGCCTTCTTACTTGGAAACTGAATCGTTGTGTAGTATACATGACCTCTGCTGTGAATCTCTTTTGAGCTCCTGTGATGCATACCCAGAAAATCGAAACCTTCCTTTCCACCCCACAGGCTGACAAGTTTTGTCTTCTCCTCGTTAAGCTCGAGCTCCAGCCTTCTCATAATTTCCCGGATTAACCCCATTGCATGGTTGGCATCTTTCTTTGTTTTGCAGATAACTACACTGTCATCTGCAAACCTCACTAGCTTACCTAGGTGACTTCCATATTTCTCCCATATCCTATCCATATAGTTTAAGTATATATTTGAAAGAAGTGGCGTAATTACCCCGCCTTGAACTCCACCTTTTACTGTTGCTTCTAGTTTTCCATCCACCATTACTCCGGCTTTTAACCATCCTCTTATGAGTTTCAATATTCTCCGGTCATTAATCCGTTCTTCCACAAGCAGCATAAGTTTATCGTGATTGATATTATCAAAATAACCCTTGATGTCTGTATCCACTACCCAGTATCCTTTATTATTGCAAGCTTTCTTGACCACTTCTAGTGCCATATGCTGGCTCCTCTTTGGTCTGAAACCATAAGAGAAATCCTTAAAATCAGCTTCAAAGATTGGTTCTATAACCATCTTAGTCGCCATTTGAACGATTTTATCTCTTACAGTAGGAAGCCCCAAAGGTCTGGTTTTTCCATTATCCTTAGGTATGTAGATTCTTTCCGTGGGTCGTGGTCTGTATTTACCAGATATAAGCTCTTCAGATATTTCTTTCAAAAGCTTTACCACTCCATACACTTCTACATCTGCAAGGGTCATGTGGTCTATTCCACCTGCCCCTTTGTTTGATTTAACTCTCTTCCATGATTCTTCCAAAATATCCATTCGGTATATTTTGTCGAAGAGAGCATGGAATTTTCGCTTGCCACTCAGTTTGGCGGCTTGATATAGTTTCCTTTGAAGTTGTCGAACTTTTTCATTGGTGTTGTTAGCTTTCGCATTCACTCGCTCTTACCTCCTCCAAAAACTTAGTTGAAGTAGGGGTCCTTCTCTAAATATGGTTTTGTTGTCCATATCATCGTTGATACTATTACCCCCTCTGACTCCCTCCCAACAGACTTCCATTTCGTCTCTGACTTATAGGTTGCCCGTTTACATAATTGTGCTGGGTAGGGTCTCTCCAGTTCCGAACCACACTTTTCATACATACCGTTTCCCATATACCGAGGGGTTCTTTGATGGTGCTCCAGTATCTTTCCATCGTCCATGGTTTTCGCCCATTTTCGCCAGGCTCAACATCCCCTTGTCCCTTCTAGGTAGAAGGTCTTTTCTAACGATACGGCAGAATTCACTTTATGTTACGGTCTGCATGATTGCTCGCCCTGCTATCGCAAGTACTTTTCCCTCTCGCTTAGCACCCTGCATTACTGCAACGCACCGAGATTGGCTACCCGGCTCACTGGCGATTACCGGGGCAGGACTCTCACCCGCTAGTGTGGTCCAGCTTTGCTGGACACACCAAAAAGAAAAAAAGGAACCAATTCAAAAGAATCAGTTCCAATATATCCATCCATATTTTCTTTTATCTTCTTATACTTAAAATCTCTTTTGCTTCATCCATAGTAGCAATCTCTCTACCATAAGCTTTCGCAATAGAAGCCACTCTTTCAACAAGCTCTACATTAGTCACTAGCTTTCCATCAAGCATTACAACATCCTCGAGGCCAGTTCTTACATGACCGCCAAGAGCTATCGCCATAGTCAACATCTGAATCTGGCTTTTACCAATACCCGAAACATTAAAAGTTGATCCCTCTGGCAGAGAATCCACTAAAAACATTAGGTTTTTAGGAGTACCAGGAAGAGAACCTGGAACATTCATTACAAAGTTAAAATGAAGTGGTCCTTCCAAGATACCTTTCTTAAGTAGATATTTTGCACTATTGATCATAGATACATCAAATACCTCAATTTCAGGTTTAATACCATGCTCTTTCATCTTTAGAGCAAAGGTTTTAACAAGATCAGGGATATTAGCATTTACCGAACTTCCAAAATTAGAAGAACCAGTAGAAAGCGAAGCCATCTGTGGATTTAAATCAAGCATCTGTCCTCTATACTCAGCATCAAAAGCATTACCTCCACGAGCGCCGGTTGAAAACTGCTTTATCATCTGAATATTCGCTTCATCGAACATCCTATCTAGCTCTACAAAATACTT
>DAOUQP010000153.1 GCA_030625575.1 Eubacteriales bacterium
TATGATAGGAAAACATCTCTTAAAAACATCATTTCCAACACCTTCATAAACTCTTTCAATAGCCTCAACAACACATTTCTGCGTACACGATTCTAAAAGAAGTGCAATCATCAAAGAACAATTTCTAAAGAACAAAGTAAGAAGTACTTTCTCGCCTTTTAGTCCATAAACTGTATCCATTTCTACTACATCAACTCCTGGATTAGCCTCGATATAAGTATTAAAATCATCATATGTACGACTTAATCTAAATGATTGATCTTTCTTTGCAGGCGTTTGTTTTTTCCTTGGCTTATATCGTACTTTCCTTGGTAAATCAATGTTTCTAGCTTGAAATAAATTCATTTCAAAGTAATTATATACTGTTCTCTCTGAACAATTAATCTCATCTTTATGATGAGCATATATATGAGCAATAGACTGTCCTTTCATAATAAGTGGAGATATAAGATTATCTAAATAATTCAGTTCATGATGAGTTAGGCCGATGCCTTCTCTTGTTGTAACTAATTTATCCTTGTAATTTACTTCAGCTAGTTTTGAGCGATAATTGAATTTATTTAACTTGCAAGTAAGTTTCGTTTCACAACCATTACATACATGTGGGAATTTTAATACTCTATGACACTCTTTTTCTTTATAATTAGGACAAATTCTATAGCAATTAAGCGTAGAACATTTCTTGCATAATTTATCGCATTTGCTGTTACACAAATGCTTTTGTTGACAAGTTTTTTTATTTGCGCAACCACCTGCAAACTGACTTCTACTTGCTTTTTCGATACGGTTTCTTTTAATCTCTTTAGAGATAGTTGTTGAATCTTTACCTAAATGACCAGCAATCATTTTAAGTGAATATTGTGCGTTTAATGCATCTTCGATAAATACTCTATCATGAATAGTTAAGTGTTTTCCTTTATTAGTTATTTTATTTATCATAGTATGTCTCCTGACTCTTCAGGATAGATATCTATATTAGTATACTAAAATTCTTTGAAAGAGTAAGTTCCGTTTAGTGAATAAAAACGGAACTTACTTTTTCATTTAACTGAATTGAGATTTTGAAGTAGTATAGTTTTGTTACAATTTGAATTATAAGGAATAAATAGTTGTAAGTGTTGAAAAATAACACTTGACTTAAAGAGGAGATTGTAAATGATCAAAGGATTAGATAAATTTAAACAGCACTTTCGAGCTTACAAAGATGAGTATATTTTAATAGGTGGTTCAGCATGCGACTTGCTAATGGAAGATTCGGATCTACCTTTTAGGAGAACGAAGGATCTTGATTTGGTATTATGTATAGAAGCCCTAAGTGATGAGTTTATCGATTATTTTTGGAATTTTGTGAAAGAGGGGGAGTACATCATTTTGGAGCGAGGAAATGGTGATAAATGCTTTTATCGTTTTACAGAGCCGCAACGAGGAGGCTATCCGGTTATGCTTGAAATTTTATCGAGAAAGTCTGATGTTTTGGGGGTTCGAGCTCCTGGGACAATTGCACCGTTAACTGTGAATGAAGAAATTGTTAGTCTCTCAGCTATTCTCCTTGATGATACTTATTATGGTTTTATTAAATCGTTTAAAACTGAAATCGATGATGTTATCCTTGCAGATGAAAAATGTTTAATTGCACTTAAAGCTAAAGCTTGGCTAGATCTTACAGAGCGAAAATCAAAAGGTGATCAAAATGCAAAAGGAGATGATATAAAGAAGCATAAAAATGATATATACAGACTTTCTCAGCTATTACCAGAAACACCACTGGAGAATGTGCCTGAAAAGATTTTTGAAGATATTATGAACTTTACTGAAGGGATACGAACAGATACTATTGATTTAAAGCAACTTTCTATAGAGGGTGAAATAGATGATATTTGTAATTTATTATTAAAAGTTTATTGCTCATAATATTTATCAAGCAAAATGAAAGACTAATTGGTTTTGTGTGATGATTAATGCAAAGATATTTATTTATGCAAATGGCAGTCTCTTTTTAGAAACTGCCATGAGGGTATCGAAATAATTTCACCATTTGCATCTTGAATTATCGTAATCCAATGGTAATCCTTCTTCAAATATATGCAATAAATCTATTGCATCTTCTTTACTTATTTTGTATCCTTTGTCATTCAATACAACAACACTCCACTCCGGTCTACAAATGTCCAAGTTGAAGTACATCTGAAATTGAAGATCATGGTTTATGACTGCAAACGAAATAGTTCGATTACCATGATAATAATCCGGTTTTTTGTATCTTTCATATTTCATTTCAATTATCTGTGAAATGATTTGTTCTTTCTGAATATCTGTCAATTCGAATTTAGAAAAGTCGGAATAAGAAGTTCTATCCAAACGAATATTAATATTATCCGAATTCTTATCATGATATAGAGAATAAAACTTGACAGGTGTTTTATAAATAATTGTAGAAAGACATAGAATCAATATTGCAGATATGATCATAATGAATTTTTTATATCTTTTTATATTTAGAGTAATCATTTTTGCTCCCTTCATATACAATCATATTCAATTATCTTTTATTTCAGCATCTGTATTTATAACAAAGAAATATTCTTTCATCTCACCTTCCCATGTACAAGTGAGTTTAAAGCCTCGAATAACCGCTCCATCTTTATAATCTTCTATATTCGAACTATAATATACAGCAATATTTTTATCGAGGATAAATGAATATAGCCCATTATCCACATTCATTTCACTTGTCTTTATGGTTTTGCTGTCATATTTAAATGTTCCATCATCATTCAAGATATAATCGTTTATTTCACCTGCATCATAATCAGAATCAAATTCAATATTCATTGTTCTTCCAAGTTTTATATATTCAACAGCTTCATTTTTTTCTAATAACATACGAAATATTTCTGTTTCACTGTAATCTTCAAAATCGCTGCCTTTTGACCGGAGAATATAATCAATTTCCGTATCATCGACTGTAATATTTATGCCGTTTTCATCATTCTTCATCCAAACAGCCATTGCTGCAATAATGACTATCAATAGAAACATTATCATTAAACGAGATTTTTTCATACATAGCCTCCTATTAAGAATTCATAGTAAATTTTTCGTTGTTTTTCTCTCTTTTATTAATTGTCAATCAATATTCCATTGATATCGTAATATCTGTAATCATATCTGCAACTGCTATTTGAGCAATGTGGCAACTCAATCCAAGCTAGTGAATCTTGATTGACATTGAATTCCTGTTCTATCACTTGGTTGTTTACACTTAATTCAAGTTTAGCAATGTCATTATAACGATTTTTAATAACAACAGCTAAAGGATCGCTATCATTAAAGTTAATGATAAATGTAGAGAAAGAATTATTTGTATACATTTCAGTGTATACAAAGCTATAATTTCCTTCATCATTTTTTGAAAACTCAATATATGCAGGAGTTTCATCGCTTAGAAAACCGACTATTCTATCATCTCCAAAATCTTTCATATCTAATATGTTTAATTTTATTATTCTTATGAAATTATTTAGAATCAGACTCAAATTGAACCCAAGTTTCATTCCATAAGTATTTTCTTTCATAGAATCCACCTATATCTTTTGGAAGTGTAATAATCAACTCTCCCTCTGTACCTCTTGCAAATCTCTCTGAATGATTTGTAGTTGCACTTTTCAAGATATAGCTACCATCAAATAAAAACACTTTAATTGATTTATAATCTACTGTAAAAACAACAAATTCAAAAATATCATCTTTCATAATTCCAATATTAAAATCAGGGTTCCCATCACCATTTATATCATCATCAACAAAATCAAACTTTCCAATGAAACCAATATACCCCATATCAAAATGATTATTCAAATTCAATATGTCTACAGTTACATCATCTTTTATCAACCATAGCTCAAATCGACCATAGTAAGCACTTTTATAAATATCAAAATCTTCATCATATGGTGTTAATGGTGGCAATTCATTAGTTTGTATCAATTTTATCTCGAATGAATCGTTTTTGTATTCTGTGATGACCTTATTGACAACAGAATTATCCTTCAAAATAATTGGATAACTGCTCGATTTTTCGTGATTGATTTTCCATTTGTCATCAACCTTTAGTAGTTGAAGTTTTCCGCTTTTTAGAACTTCTTCTTGACTGCCGTCTTGATAACTCAAATGCAATGTGATTTCATAATCCATGTAAATTTCATCTTCATC
>DAOUQP010000048.1 GCA_030625575.1 Eubacteriales bacterium
TTCAGTCTTGCGACCGTACTCCCCAGGCGGAATACTTAATGCGTTAGCGTCGGCACCGAGGTCTCCCCCGACACCTAGTATTCATCGTTTACGGCGTGGACTACCAGGGTATCTAATCCTGTTTGCTCCCCACGCTTTCGTGCCTCAGCGTCAGTTACAGTCCAGAAAGTCGCCTTCGCCACTGGTGTTCCTCCTAATATCTACGCATTTCACCGCTACACTAGGAATTCCACTTTCCTCTCCTGCACTCAAGCCAAATAGTTTCAAAGGCTTACTACGGTTAAGCCGTAGCCTTTCACCTCTGACTTTTCTGGCCGCCTACGCACCCTTTACGCCCAATGATTCCGGATAACGCTTGCCCCCTACGTATTACCGCGGCTGCTGGCACGTAGTTAGCCGGGGCTTCCTCCTAAGGTACCGTCATCTATTCTTCCCTTAGGACAGAGCTTTACGACCCGAAAGCCTTCATCGCTCACGCGGCGTTGCTGCATCAGGGTTTCCCCCATTGTGCAATATTCCCCACTGCTGCCTCCCGTAGGAGTCTGGACCGTGTCTCAGTTCCAGTGTGGCCGATCACCCTCTCAGGTCGGCTACTGATCGATGCCTTGGTAAGCCATTACCTTACCAACTAGCTAATCAGACGCGGGCCCATCCTATACCGATAAATCTTTGACTATATCATCATGTGATAATATAGTATTATGAGGTATTAATCACCGTTTCCAGTGGCTATCCCTCTGTATAGGGCAGGTTGCCCACGCGTTACTCACCCGTCCGCCGCTTTCCACAATCAAGTTCATCCCGAAGGAATCATTTGATTGTTTCTCGCTCGACTTGCATGTGTTAGGCACGCCGCCAGCGTTCATCCTGAGCCAAGATCAAACTCTTAATTAACGCTTGCATGTTTCATTTGTTTTGCATTTTACTACTTCAGTTTTCAAGGTTCTATTTGTTCTCAGCCGCTCTTAGCGACTCAATAAGAATAACACTTTCAGCGCTTCATGTCAATAGAGTTTTTGTGTTTTTTAAGAATAAATTTTCCCGATAAAAAAACGTCCTAAAAAGGACGTTTTATCTATTATTCTATAGGTTTCATAGTAGGAAAAAGAATGACATCTCTTATTGATGTAGAATTAGTCAATAGCATTATTACTCTATCAATACCTACACCTAAACCTCCAGTTGGAGGTAAACCTACTTCTATTGCATTTAAAAAATCCTCATCCATCGGATGAGCTTCCTCATCTATTCCAGTGTCACGTCTTTCAGCTTGCTCCGTAAAACGTTCGCGCTGATCGATCGGATCATTAAGTTCAGAAAATCCATTTGCAAGCTCCCAAGTATTTGCAAAAGCCTCAAATCTATTAGTTACTTCTGGATCATTTGGATTTCTCTTGGCAAGAGGTGAAATCGCCACTGGATGGTACAATACAAATGTCGGTTGAATTAAATATTTTTCACAATATTCTTCAAACACTTCACTTACCATATGTCCCCATTCCATATCATCAGTTACTTCAATATGCAACTTCTCTGCCATAGCTTTAGCTTTTTCACGATCTCTAACCGCATCAAAATCCACACCAGTATGCTCTTTAATCAAATCTGTCATAGAAGCTCTTCTCCATGGCGGAGTAAAATCAATTTCAGTTCCTTGATAATTGACTTTAGAACTTCCTAATGCTTTTTTAGCCATATATGCTACTAAATTTTCAGTTATCCACATTACATATTCATAATCTTCATATGCAGCATATAATTCCATTGCCGTATACTCAGGATTGTGTTTTATAGACATGCCTTCATTTCTAAACATTTTACCCATTTCGTAAACTTTATCAAAACCGCCGACAATCAATCTTTTCAAATATAATTCATTGGCAATCCTCATATACATATCCATATCCAATGCATTGTGATGTGTAACAAACGGTTTTGCCGTCGCACCACCAGCAATGGTACTTAAAACAGGTGTGTCAACTTCCAGGAATTCTTCATTTTCTAAGAATTCTCTCATAGCTGAAATCATTTTATTTCTAAGTAAAAATGTCTTTTTAACTTCAGGATTAACTATTAAATCTACATATCTTTGTCTATATCTCAAATCAGGATCTTTTAAACCATGAAATTTTTCAGGTAGTATTTGTAATGATTTAGATAAAAGAACAACCTCAATAGCGCGTATAGAAATCTCTTCTTTTTTCGTCATAAAAACAGTACCTTTAACGCCTACTATATCGCCGATATCATAAGTTGAAAAAACATCATATTCATCCTCACCTATGGCATCTTTTCGAACATAAGACTGTATTCTGCCTTCAGCATCTAAAATATCAATAAACGATGCTTTTCCCATTGAACGTTTTGCCATTATTCTTCCTGCAACAGCAACTTCTTTTCCTTCAAAGGCCGCAAAGCTTTCAGTAATATCTTTACTAAAATTAGTTCTTTCATATTTTTCCAACAAAAACGGATCTCTACCCATAGCTCTAAGTTTAGTAAGTTTATCCCGCCTAACTTGTAAGACTTCACTTAAACTAATATCTTCTGACATTTGTTGCCTCCTTGTTATATAATATTTACCACTTTATAGTTCAATGCACCAGCTGGCACTGCAACTTCAATAACATCTCCAATTTTTTTACCTATTAATGCACTCCCTACAGGAGAAACATTAGAAATTTTATTCTCATAGGGATCTGCCTCAGTTGAACCGACTATCGCATAAGTTTCTTCCTCATCAAAATCCATCGCTAAAACAACTACTTTAGAACCAATAGAAACAATATCTTTATCAATATCATTTTTTTTAATCATTTTTGCGTATTTTACAATATTCTCCAACTTCACAATACGTGCTTCAGTTTCAGCTTGCTCTTTTTTAGCTTCATCGTACTCAGAATTCTCACTAATATCCCCAAATTCTCTAGCAACTTTTATTCTTCCAGCCACTTCTTGTCTTTTTTCTGCTTTTAAATATTCCAATTCATTTTTAACTTTTTCAAAACCTTCTTCAGTAATTAAAACTTCTTTAGTATTCATGTCATACACTCCTTAAGATTATGAAATATTATATTTGAGTTGTTATTAATTGTCAAGGAGTTCATTTATACAATTCTCAAACTCCTGGATATCCGATGATTTATTGATTTTGTTTCTTACTTGAGCTGCATTTTTATAGCCTTTTATATACCACCCAATGTGTTTTCTAAGCTCTATAATCGCCCTATGTTCACCTTTATCCTCAATAGCATACATTAAATGCTTCATGATAACATCTCTAACTTCATTTACTTTTGGTTTATTCGATGTTTTTCCCGTTTTAAGGTAAGTAACTATATCTCTTATCAGCCACGGATTCCCCCGAGCTCCCCTGGCAATCATAATACCGTCGACACCAGATTCTTTCATTCTCCTAATAGCATCATCCAAAGTATAAATATCGCCATTTCCTATTACCGGTATTTTTAATTCACTTTTAATATTCTTTATTGTATTCCAATCAGCTTTTCCAGTGTACATTTGCTCACGTGTTCTACCATGAACCGCTATAGCATCAGCCCCTGAATCTTCTAACATTTTTACAAACTCTATTGTTCCATCTATATTATTCCAACCAATTCTAACTTTTACAGTTACCGGTTTATGGGATACCATTTTCACTGCTTCAAGCACTTTTCTTGCTTGATCAATGTCCTTTAACAAAGCAGATCCATCACCATTGTTGACTATTTTAGGTGTTGGACATCCCATGTTAATATCTAAAATCTCATAATCCACAATTTCTTGCACACGTTTTACAGCTTCAGCCATAAAAAACGGATCAGACCCAAATATTTGAACACCTACCGGATGTTCCTCCATACCGATTCTCAGTAAACTCATTGTTTTTTTATCTTTGTAATATATGCCTTTAGAACTTACCATCTCAGTATACGACATTTCCAAGCCAAACTCTCTGCAAATCTTTCTAAATGCAAAATCTGTCACACCGGCCATTGGACCTAAAATTAAACCAGATGGAATTTCAACATTTCCTATTTTCAATACTAATCACCTTTTACTATTTAAATCATAAATTATTTTAAGACCATCTAAAGTCAGAAATTTATCTACAACATCGATTTCTTCTGATTTCGAAGCGATAAGCGAAGATAATCCACCAGTTGCTACAACTTTAATATCGTCACCTTTCATTTCTTCTTTAAATAGTTTAACCATATAATCAACAAGTCCAACATAACCAAACGTTATCCCAGATTGCATGCTCTCATTAGTATTTTTCGCAATCGCTTTTGTTGGCATTTGAAGCTCTACCCTTGTTAATTTTGCAGCCTTTTGAAACAAAGCATCGCTAGAAATTTTTATTCCTGGGGCAATCGCTCCACCTAGATACTCCATATTAGCAGTAATTCCACAAAAAGTCGTTGCTGTACCAAAATCAACAACAATTATCGGCCCGCCATATTTATGAAAAGCTGCAACTCCATTTACAATTCTATCCGCTCCAACTTGTTTTGGATTATCATAAAGAATCTTCATTCCAGTTTTAATACCAGGACCAACTACTAACGCTTCTTTTCCAAAGTACTTAAGAGACATATGCTGCAAAGAATACATAATCGTCGGCACAACCGAAGATATGATAACATCTTTAATATCCAATAATGATAAACCATCATGAACTAGCAATTGTTTTAAGAACATTCCCAATTCGTCTGCTGATTTGCTTTTATCAGTAGACATTCTCCAGTATTTTATCAGTTGATTTTTATGATAAACACCATATACTATATTGGTATTTCCAACATCTACTGTTAATAACATTGAATCACCCTTTTTATTAAGATAATTTATATTACCACCATAAACCTATTTTTTCAATCATTTACTATACCCATCTTTACTTCTTACAGAAATTTCACCAAATAAAAGTTCTTTATATTGACCTTTATCATCTCTTACAATCAATCTACCATCTTTATCTATATATTCAGCCTTATAATTATAGGTTTTTCCCTTATCGATAGCTATTATTTCTTTACCGACAACCGATGAATAGTTATTGATTTCATCAATGACATATTCGAGATTTCTATGAATAATAAATTCATTATAAAGTTCAATAAATTCAAAAAGAATCTGTTTGATTAATGTAAGCTTAGAAATCTCTTTATCTGTTATCTGTTTAAGAGATATGGCTTTATATTCTAATTCACCTATAAATACATCTTGATTTATATTTATTCCGATACCTATGATCAATTGATCAATCTGGTTGATTTCAGTAGTCATTTCTGTTAATATGCCAGCTATTTTTTTTCCTTTAAAAACAATATCATTTGGCCATTTGATTAAAACCTCGATATCATACAGCTTCCTTAACGCTCTAATAGTAGCCAAAGCCATTATTTGAGTCATGTTGACAGCTTCAGACGGCATCAAATCAGGATGGATTTTCAAAGTCATATATATACCATGTCCACTTCCAGATTCCCAATCACGACCTAGTCTTCCTCTACCCATAGATTGTTCGTTCGCAACAATTAATGTATTCATTCGATGTTTTAAACTCTTTGCATATACATTAGTTGAATCAATCTTGTCAAAATATTCAGCGTCAGTAAAAAAATCTCCTAATTGATGAATAAGAATTTTCAGTTCTTCTTTATTGATATGTTCTTTTTCATCGATCAAATGATATCCATATCCAGATTTTGATTCAATTTGATACCCCTGTTGTTTTAACGCCTTTATATGTTTCCATACAGCAGTTCTACTGACACCTAACACCGAACTCATTTTTTCACCAGATATGTAATTTTCAGTGTTACGAAGTAACCCCAATATTTTTTCTTTCATAATTTACCCCCAAAAAAGGAAAAAAAGAGCCGCAGCTCTTTTTATTAACCGAATAGTGATAAAAGCACTCCAGCCGAAACAGCCGATCCAATAACACCAGCAACATTTGGTCCCATGGCATGCATCAGTAAGAAGTTAGAAGGGTTTTCCTTCTGCCCTACCACTTGCGAAACACGAGCAGCCATTGGTACCGCAGAAACTCCTGCTGAACCAATTAATGGGTTGATTTTTCCACCCGAAATTTTATTCATGACTTTTCCAAGTAAAACACCTGCACCTGTTCCGATACCAAAGGCAACTACTCCCAATACAACAATTGCAAGAGTGTCTATTCTTAAAAACTTTTCAGCCGTTGCAGTAGCACCTACTGAAACTCCAAGGAAAATAGTAACTATATTTATAAGTGCATTTTTTGAAGTATCTTCAAGTCTTGCAACAACTCCTGATTCTTTAAACAGATTACCAAGCATCATCATACCGATCAACGTAGCAGCCGGCGGTACTATTAAAGAAACAACTAATGTAACAACTACTGGAAATAATATTTTTTCAAGTTTAGATACAGGTCTAAGTGTATCCATTTTTATCATACGTTCTTCTTTTGTCGTTAAAGCCTTCATAATCGGAGGCTGAATAACCGGCACAAGAGCCATGTATGAATATGCAGCAACTGCAATAGGACCCATTAATTCAGGCGCCAATTTTGATGATAGGAATATTGCCGTCGGGCCGTCAGCTCCACCTATAATTCCTATAGATGCTGCTTGTTGTGCTGTAAATAGTCCCGAAGCAATCGCTCCGATAAATGTTACATATATACCGAATTGTGCCGCTGCACCTAAAAGTAACGATTTAGGATTAGCAATAAGTGGCGCAAAATCTGTCATAGCTCCAATTCCCAAAAATATCAACGGAGGAAATATTGCTAAGTGATCTCCCTGATATATATAGTAAAGCAATCCACCAGGCTCTGCCATATGACCAGCAGCATCCAAAATCGGAGGGCTCATCATTCCTGCAAGCGGCAAGTTTGTCAGTAGCATACCAAATGCAATAGGTAATAATAAAAGCGGTTCGAATCCTTTTTTTATCGCTAAATAAAGGAGTATAAATGATACCAAGAGCATTACTACTTGCCCAAATTCAACACTCATTAATCCTGTACTCATTATAAAATCTATAAACGCTTGTAACACAATCTGCATCTCCTTTCTGTGTTAGTTTTATTATCCGATTACGATTAAAACATCACCAGAATTTACAGATGCACCATTTGCGGCATTAATCGATACAATCTTTCCATCAGCTGGTGCCATGATTTCATTTTCCATCTTCATAGCTTCTAGTATAAGTAATACATCTCCATTTGAAACTGTATCACCAACATTAACTTTCACATCTAAAACTGTTCCAGGCATCGGTGCTGTAACCGCCTGTTCTCCTGCAGCTGGTGCAGCTACTGGAGCCGCTTTTGGTGCTGGAGCTGCTTTTGGAGCCGGCGCAGCTTTTGCTACTGGTGCCGCTGAAACTGCTCCACCCATTTCTTCTACTTCTACTTCATATGTGTTTCCGTTGACAACGATATTATATTTTTTCATGATAGCCTCCTATATTTACATTCTACTCGACATTTGACTAGCAATGCCTGATTTTTTCCAAGCTGTTGCACTATCTGTAGTTCTTCTTATATTCTTGACAAAAATCTGACTGACAGGTTGATTAGTCGCCGCAGCTATTGCAGCAGCTATGACAGCAACCAATTCAAGATCATCACCTTTTGGAATATCCTCAGTAACTACTTCCTTAGCTTTTGTCGTTTCTTTTACTACTTTAATATTCTTATCTTTCTTTTCAAATCCAGCAACAACCGTACTAAGCAGCGTAATTACACCCCATAAAATAACAAGAGCTAAAAACGTTACTCCCATTCCGAGAATCGCTACATAAAACGAAGCCATCATTTTATCTCCGAAAGGCATAGTTTGTATTATCGTTGGATCTGCAAATTTCTCAAGTAAAGTCATAATATCTCTCCTTAACTATTATAAAGGAATATTTCCATGCTTTTTAGATGGACGGTCTTCTCTCTTTGACGAAAGCATATTGAAGGCATCCACAAGTCTTTGTCTAGTAGTGCTCGGTTCGATTATATCGTCAACAAATCCTCGTTCTGCTGCTTTATACGGAGTCGCAAATTCATCTTTATAACTTTCTATCTTTTGTTCTCTCATCTTGACTGGATCATCTGCTCCATTGATATCTTTTCTGAAGATAATATTTGCAGCGCCCATAGGTCCCATTACAGCAATTTCTGCATTTGGCCAAGCCAAAACTAAATCTGCTCCTAAATCTTTAGAACACATAGCTAAGTATGCTCCACCATATGCTTTTCTAACAATTAAAGTAACCTTAGGCACAGTAGCTTCACTATATGCATATAGCATTTTAGCTCCGTGTCTGATTATTCCGCCGTATTCCTGTGCTGTTCCCGGTAAAAATCCAGGTACGTCAACTACAGTTAAAAGTGGAATATTGAAAGCATCACAAGTTCTAATGAATCTACCTGCTTTGTCCGATGCGTTTACATCAAGACAACCCGCCAACACCTTTGGTTGATTTGCAACTATACCAACAGTTGTACCGTTGATTCTTGCGTATAACGTCAAAATATTCTTAGCGAAGTACGGTTGGTATTCCATAAACTCGCCATTATCTACTACAGCACTGATAATATCATGCATATCATATGGTTTATTTGGATTATCAGGAATAATTGTATTCAATTCTTCAATCATCCTGTTGATATCGTCATTCACTTCAAACGTAGGAGGTTCTTCCATATTGTTTGACGGTAAGTAATCTAAAAGTTTTCTAATGTCGTTTATTACTTGTTCATCATTTGATGACATGAAATGAGCAACACCACTTATACTATTATGAGTCATCGCTCCACCAAGCGCCTCTGCAGTAACTTTTTCACCTGTAACTGTTTCGATAACTTGAGGACCTGTAATAAACATTTGAGATGTTTTATCTACCATGAATACAAAGTCGGTAATAGCTGGAGAATAAACTGCTCCACCGGCACATGGTCCCATAATAGCTGTAATTTGAGGAATAACACCTGAAGCTATTGTGTTTTTGAAGAATATCTTTCCATATCCCGATAACGCATCTACAGCTTCTTGAATTCTCGCTCCGCCTGAATCATTAAGTCCTACAACTGGAGCTCCCATTTTCAACGCATTGTCTAAAACTTTTACAATCTTGTTTGCATGCATTTCTCCTAAAGATCCACCTATAACAGTAAAATCTTGAGCGTATGAAAATACTAATCTGCCATCAACTTGGCCATAACCAGTTACAACACCCTCTGCAGGTGCCTCGATATTTTCCATTCCAAAATTTGTACATCTGTGAATTACAAATGCATCTAATTCAACAAATGTACCTTCGTCAAATAACATATTGATTCTTTCTCTTGCTGTCAATTTTCCACTTTTATGTTGTTTTTCAATTCTTTTTTCTCCGCCACCAGCAAGAATTTTTTCTTTTTTCTTTCTTAAATTCTCTAACTTATTTATTGACATGCTTGTAAAACCTCCTAGTCTCTTTGAGTTAATTCTACTAAAACTCTATTAGAGCTTTTAGGATGAACAAATGCAATCTTAGCACCACCGGCACCATATCTTGGTTGTTCATCAATCATTCTCATACCTTTTGATTTCATATATTCTATAGCTTCTTCGATATCATCTACTTTGAAAGCTATATGTTGAACACCCTCACCATTTTTTTCAATAAATCTAGCAATAGGTCCTTCTGGATCTGTAGATTCCAATAATTCGATTTCTGAATCTCCGACAGGTAAAAATACTACTTTTACTTTTTGCTCTTCTACAACTTCTGAGCCCTGAACCTCTAACCCTAAAACATCAGTGTAGAATTTGAGTGTTTCATCGAGATTTTTTACAGCAATCCCAATATGATCAACTTTTAAAGTTTTCATCTTTCCTCCTATAATTTTATGCTTTTTAATATATTGAATCCAGCAGTATAAGGATCAATTTCCCGTTTTACAACCTTTTGAGTTAACTCAGCAAGTTGACTGCTTATCAAATGATCATTAAATATTTTATCTGTAATATTTTCTTTAATAATTTCCACTATCTCTTCTCTTGCGCTCGTAACTCTATTATGATGATACTTATCTGTTTTTATCAAATATTCTTTATGTCTTTCAATTTCATCAATGATATCATTTATCCCTTTGCCATCTACTGCAACAGCCATTTTAACTGCTGGTTTAAATTCGCTATTTGAAAAATCAAGCATCATTTCTATTTCTGCCCTTGTACGATTAGCACCATCTCTATCTGCTTTGTTTATTACAAAGACATCTCCAATTTCCATTATACCTGCTTTTATAGCTTGTATATCGTCCCCAAGACCTGGAACCATTACCATCACAGTTGTATCGGCACTCTTCACAATTTCAATTTCAGATTGCCCAACTCCTACCGTTTCTACAAATATATACTCAGCTCCATAGACATCCAAGATCTTTATCGCTGACTTTGTTGCAACAGATAAGCCTCCTAAATGTCCTCTAGTTCCCATACTTCTTATGAAAACTCCAGGATCTAAAGATAAATCGTTCATACGAATGCGGTCACCTAGAATCGAGCCCCCGGAAAATGGGCTCGTAGGATCGATCGCGATAATAGCAACTTTTTTATCTTGTTTCCTTATTTCTTTTACTAGTTTATCAGTTAAAGTGCTTTTTCCAGCTCCAGGCGGACCTGTTATTCCAATAACATAGGCCTTCCCAGATGATTTATGGATTTCCTTAAGCACATCTTGATAACCTTCTGTTCTATTTTCAATCATAGTGATTAATTTAGCAGCAGCTCTTTTATTCCCTTTTTTTAATCCCTGCAGCAAATCCATTTACTCACCTATTTTCTAACGTTATTAACAATAAATTCAACTGTTTCTGAAGTTGGAGTTCCAGGTGTAAAAATAGCTTTAACACCGCTTTCAATCAATTCAGGGATATCTTCATCAGGGATTACTCCTCCACCGATAAACAAAATATCCTCCGCTCCTTGTTCTTTTAACAATTCTGCAATTTTAGGCAACAATGTACCATGAGCTCCAGATAATATACTTGTTGCTATTACATCGACATCCTCTTGAATAGCAGCGTTGACAATTTGCTCAGGAGTTTGTCTTAAACCTGTATAAATTACTTCCATTCCCGCATCTCTTAAAGCTCTTGCAATAACTTTCGCTCCTCGATCATGCCCATCTAGGCCTGGTTTAGAAACTAAAACTCTAATTGGTCTATCCACTTTATTTCCTCCTTAAATTATCACGCTTTGCTGATATTCGCCAAAAACATCTCTCATTACTTGAGTGATTTCTCCAAGTGTAGCATATGTCTTAACAGCGTCTAAAATATACGGCATTACATTTTCACTGCCTTCACATACTTTTCTTAACTCAACCAATGTTTTTTCTACAGCAACATTATCTCTACCATTTCTAAGTTCAACTAATTTTAACTTTTGATTTTCACCAACAGATAAATCAACTTTCAATAACCCAGTTGGTCTTTCTTCTTCAATTTGGAATTGATTCATACCGACAATAATTCTATCGTTTGATTCAATCTCTTTTTGATATTTATATGCAGCATCCATAATTTCACGTTGGATGTATCCGTCATCTATCGCTTTAGGTGCTCCACCTAAATCATCAATTTTTTGAATGTATTTCACAGCTTCTGCTTCAATTTTATCTGTCATTGATTCAACGAAGAAAGAACCTGCCAATGGGTCTACTGTATTCGTAACGCCACTCTCGTGTGCAACAATCTGCTGAGTTCTTAAAGCGATTCTAACTGAATCTACAGACGGCAAAGCTAATGCTTCATCTCTAGAATTAGTGTGTAATGACTGTGTTCCGCCTAAAACAGCTGCTAAAGTCTGAATTGCAACTCTTACAATATTATTATCAGGTTGTTGTGCTGTTAAAGTAGAACCACCTGTTTGTGTATGGAATTTTAGTGACATTGATTTTGGATTTTTAGCTCCAAAACGATCTTTCATAATTTTTGCCCAAAGACGTCTTGCAGCTCTATATTTTGCAATCTCTTCAAACAAATCATTATGTGCATTAAAGAAGAATGATAATCTAGGTGCAAAATCATCTACTTTTAAACCCGCTTTAATCGCAGCTTCAACATAAGCAATACCATCCGCCAATGTAAATCCAACTTCTTGAGATGCTGTAGATCCAGCTTCTCTGATATGATAACCTGAAATACTAATTGTATTCCATTTTGGTACTTCCTTTGAACAGTATTCAAAAATATCCGTAATTAAACGCATAGATGGTTCAGTTGGGAAAATATACGTTCCCCTTGCAATATATTCTTTCAAAATATCATTTTGTATTGTTCCTCTTAATTTATCGGCACTTACTCCTTGTTTTTCAGCAACAGCAATATACATTGCTAAAAGAACACCTGCAGGTGCATTGATTGTCATTGAAGTACTTACTTTATCTAGAGGAATTCCATCGAATAGAACCTCCATATCTTTAAGTGAATCAATCGCAACTCCTACTTTTCCTACTTCTCCTTCAGCTAAAGAATGATCAGAATCATATCCAATCTGAGTAGGCAAATCAAATGCTACCGACAATCCGCTTGATCCTTGTTCTACTAAATATTTATATCTCTTATTTGATTCTTCTGCTGTAGCAAATCCAGCATACATTCTCATGGTCCATAGTTTTCCTCTATACATGTTTGGTTGAACCCCACGTGTATAAGGATAACTTCCTGGCATCCCCAACGATTCAGAATAATCGATTTTTTCTATGTCTAGTGGTGTGTATAAATTCTTGATTGAATCCCCAGAACCCGATATGAAATCTTCTCTTCGCTCTGGTCTTTTTTCCAACAACTTGCTAGTTACCTTTTCGTACTCATCTAAACTATTCTCAATATTGGATAGCTTATCTTTTTCAAACATTTAACTTCCTCCTTGAAATGTTTATCTTATACCTTCTATAATATAACACAATTTTTTTTAATGTGTATGTTTTTTGCCAAAATATACTTGTATACAAATATTCTTTTAAAAAATATAGCATTTACAACACTTTCAGACTTATTCCGACATCTTTTTCGTTTTTTCTACCTTTTTATAATCATCAATTGTATTAATATCTATACAAAAAAATATAGAAGCGGCCGATTACCACAAAAAACATATACCCATATTTTTTTGCTAAAATCACACTCAATCTAACCGCTTCATTCAAATTTTTATGGTTTTTTATAGTACTCGTTTCAATAAGCCTTTTTTCTCTTTTTTCATACTCCCTGTTCCAATAAACCTTTCATGGAACGATAACGCTTCATCAATTATATGTGGCGTATGTTTATATTTGCCTTCTTCGGCTCTATCAACATAATCCAACAAAAGTTCTTTATAATCTGGATGAGCACAGTTTTCAATTGTTTTTCTCGATCTTTCTTTTGGAGCCAATCCTCTTAAATCAGCAATTCCTTGCTCAGTCACTACAACATGAACATCATGTTCAGTATGATCCACATGCGACACCATTGGAACAATAGAAGATATGTCTCCATTTTTAGCAGTAGACACAGTTGTGAAAATTGTTAAATATCCGTTTCTAGTAAAATCACCAGACCCGCCTATACCATTCATCATTCTTGTACCCATGATATTTGTAGAATTTACATTCCCGTAAATATCTATTTCAATGGCTGTATTCATAGCTATTATACCAAGTCTTCTAATAATTTCTGGATTATTGCTGATTTCCATCGGTCTCAGTATACAGTGTTTTGCATAATGCTCAGTATTATCAAAAAGTCTTTTTAACCCTTCTTCCGACGGAGTAAAAGATGTACCCGAAGCGAACTTCACTTTACCAGCATCTATAAGGTCAAACATAGAATCCTGTATAACTTCCGTATAACATGTCAAATCTGTAAAATCAGAATCTATAAGTCCTCCAAGCACCGCATTCGCCACCGAACCAACTCCCGACTGAAGTGGTAATAGGTTTTTAGGCAGTCTTCCTTTTTCAACTTCTTCTCCTAAGAAATCAATAATAAAATTGGAGATTTTTTTAGAATTTTCATCAATCTCCCCAAGAGGTCTTACATCGTCAGGAGTATCCGATTCGACTATTGCGACTATTTTACTTTCATCACAATCAATATATGTCTTACCGATTCTATCATCCGATTTATAAATCGGGATATGTTTTCTTAGCGGAGGTTTTTCAGTCATATAAATATCATGAACACCTTCTAAAGCGAGAGGTTGAGCTGTATTGATTTCAATTATTATCTTATCAGCATTCTTTATCGCTTGAGGCGAAATTCCCACTGAAGTTGTCGGTACGATGCCACCATCTTCAGTAATGCATAGTGCTTCTATAATCGCTACATCGATTTGCCCGTAGTATCCGTAATCTATATGCTGAGGTACATGGCTTAAATGATGGTCCGCATAAAATGTATCGCCATTATTTATATTATCTCTCATGTCTTTTTGCGTTTGATAAGGATATCTTCTCTCGATTACGCCCGAACGTGATAATTCACCATCTAGTTCATCTCCAACAGAAGCTCCAGTAATCAATGAAATCTTAATTTTTTCTCCACTCTCAGCTCTTTTAGCAATTTCAATCGGAACTTTTTTAGGATAGCCAGAAGGAGTAAATCCACTAGTTGCTACTGTCATACCATCCACGATAAAATTTGAAGCTTCTCTTGCAGACATGATCTTATTTTTTAATGATTCCTTTCTAATTCTTCTATTAAACTCCATTATTTTTCCTCCTAAATTAAAATATATTTTTAACTTACCTGCAATTTAAATAAAATATACAAAAAAAAGAGTTAGCTTATCTATAAAAGACAATCTAACTCACAATTTCTACACTTCAATTAAAAGGTTGTTTTAATCATATAAAAATCCTTTATTTGCATAATAATCTATTCAATTATTAAAAACAATTTCATTATATTTTTCACTAGCAATTTTCATAGCCGACACAATAGCTTTTTTTGCCGATCCAAAATAATTCATTTCAAAATCTCTTTCAATACCACTAATATCATTTAACGTTTTTCCAACAATAATTCTTTTGATATAATTTTTTGCCAGATCAGTAGCGAGCGAACATTCAATATCTTTGATCAAAGATGTTTTTCTATCAACCAGCAACGCTACTCCAACTACTTTATATAATTCAGTTGCGGTAATTCCATTCGGAAGTTTTGCATAAGCGGTTATTAAAATATCATCATTTTTCATATTTTCCACCTCTTTTTAAGCACATAATAATACACAAATTATATTTTGCCATCAATTAATTCATTATATACCTTTTTTGTCTACATAGGAAGATTGTGTAGGATGATAGTAAAAATAACCATTCCGAGCAATGCAAACGGATATGTAGCACCATATCCTGCTGCAGGATCATCAGAACCAACAGCTTCGACAGCCGCT
>DAOUQP010000196.1 GCA_030625575.1 Eubacteriales bacterium
TTTACTTTATCGGATACACAAATTTTCTTGATTTTCATATCTATAAAAGATTCAACAGCTTCAAGTCTTCTTGAATCTTTGCTGGTGAAGATTGTATAAGCGACGCCGGTATATCCAGCACGGCCGGTTCTACCTATCCTATGGACGTAGTTTTCAGGATCATCTGGCAGATTATAATTGATTACATGAGTAACGCCTTCAACATCAAGTCCCCTTGCCGCCACATCGGTTGCGACCAAGAATTTGACTTTATCATTTCTAAATTCATTCATGACAAATTCACGCTTAGATTGAGTCAAGGCTCCATGCAGTGATTCTACGTTATAACCCAAAGCAAGCATTTGCTCATAAAGCGCATGAGTGCCCACTCTACTTCTGCAAAAAATAATCGCTTTATTTGGATAATTTCTTTTTAAAATTGTTATGAAGTCATCAAATTTTCTTCTGTTTGATGTTTCTACAACAAATTGAGAGATGTTGTCGAGAGTTATTTGTTTTTTAGGAGCTTTAATATATTTTGCGTCTTTAAGATATTCATTTGAGAATATATCTATATTGTTATCTATCGTCGCAGAAAAACACAGAGTTTGCTTGTTCTCAGGTAAATGACTTAAGATCTCATCCAATTGAGGTTTAAAGCCGATATGAAACATCTGATCTGCTTCATCTACTACAAGAGTTTTCAGCCCATCGAAGTTGATGGTGCCTCTTCTGATGTGGTCTAAAATTCGTCCAGGTGTTCCAATGACTAGTTGAACATTTCCATTTAATTTATGAAGCTGGGAATCGACGTCTTGTCCGCCATATGCAGCGAGTATATCAATATTGCCTATCTCTGAGAGATTTTTTGCTACACTTGTTATTTGAATTGCAAGTTCGCGTGTTGGAGTAACAACAAGACCTTGAATATTCTTGTTGTCGATATCGATATTTTGAAACATCGGCAATAGGAAAGCAAGTGTTTTACCTGTTCCTGTTTGCGCCTCTGCAATCAGATTTTCTTTGGTCAAGGCAAGTGGAATACACATGGATTGAATCGGTGTAGGAGTAAATATATTTTGATTTTCTAGTATATATACTAGATTGCTTTTAATTCCTAATTTATAAAATGACATAACTTGTTTTCCTTTCAATTAAGTGATGCGTTATTTAATCGGTTAATTATATCAGAAAAATTTGAAAAAGATACAAATATCGATGTTGATGATGTGATTAATAAATTTTAATAAATAATATTTTATATGTTATTGACAATAGTTATCATTTGTAATAGAATAAAGGTAGGAACTGATAACGGATATCAATTAGGAGGGTTGCTATGTCACTTTCAAAAGTTAGTATTGGGAAAAAAGTGGTATTGAACAATATAAATTATGGATTGAGTTTGAAGAAAAAATTGCAAGATATGGGGTTAACACCTGGCGTGAGATTTAGTATTATTTCTAAAACAAATTCAGGTCCAATTATTATAGAAATTCGCGGTGCGAGATTGGCACTTGGTCGGGGTATTGCTGAAAAAATTGATGTGGAAATTACTAATTAGCATTGGCTTAGCCGGTGCTAATTTGTTTGGAGGGGTATAATGTCAGAATTAAATATAGCGATAGTTGGTAACCCCAACTCAGGAAAAACAACTCTTTTTAACAGATTGACAGGAGCCAATCACTATGTAGGAAATTGGCCTGGAGTGACTGTTGAAAAAAAAGAGGGTTTTTTAAAATATAAGAATAAAAGAATAAATATTATAGATTTACCCGGGAAATATAGTCTGTCTGTCTATTCATTAGATGAAAAAATTGCAAGAGATTATATTCTAAATGAAAAACCCGATGTCATCATAAATGTCGTGAATGCATCGAATTTAGAGAGAAATCTGTATTTGACTGTTCAGCTGATTGAAATGAAATTACCAGTTGTTTTGGCAGTCAATATGATTGATGAATTAGATAAAAAAGGATTGGAAATCGATTATAAAGCTTTAGAAGAAAAATTGAAAATTAAGGTTGTACCGATTTCGGCGGCAAAAAATGAGGGGATCGATCACCTTCTAGATGAAGCAAGCAATTTTGAAGGTTACAAAGAGCATGCAGATATTAGTTATTCGCAAGTCGTTGAAGACGCTATTGAAACTATCGACACGGATAGTAGATGGAAAGCTGTCAAACTTCTTGAAAATGATATTGAAATTATGAAAGAACATGATAATCATGAATATGATTTGGAAGAAACTATAACAAAAGATAGATATACATTTATTACCAATCTCTTAAAAGATGTAGTTCATCAAGTTCGTGGTTATGAATCTATGACTGATAAA
>DAOUQP010000080.1 GCA_030625575.1 Eubacteriales bacterium
ATCGATAGATTATACAAAACAGCGCATTGAAAATGATGGCGATAAAAAAATTGTAAAAAGCTATATGGCGCATCACCTAGGCATGAGTTTGTTGTCAATCAACAACTTTATCAATGACAATATCATGCAGAAAAGATTTCATAGTGAACCTATTGTGCAAACAGGAGAATTCTTGTTGCAAGAAAAAACTCCTTACCGTATCTCGATTATAAAAGAACTAAAAGAGAAACAGCGTAAAGTTGTGGAACTAAAAAGAAAAGAAATTGTTCTTACTCGAGTGTATTCAGATGTTGTCGAAGGTTTGCCCGAGTGTCATATGATTTCAAATAAACGCTATCATGTTATGATAACGAACACCGGAATTGGTTATAGTCAATTCCAAGATAAAATGGTTACAAGATTTAGAAGCGATTTAGAAGAAAGATTTTATGGCTATACTTTTTTCTTTAAAAACATTGCGACAAATAATGTTTGGACTATCGGCTCTGAACCGATAAGCAGTAAATATAAAGATTACGAAGTTCGATTTTCTTTAAATAAAGCTGAAATCATCCGTGAAGACAATCAAATAACCACACATATCGAAATTTGGGTATCTCCTGAAGATGATGTAGAAATCAGGCAAATTACATTCTTCAATAATAGCAATAAAACTGTATCAATAGAAACAACAAGTTATGCAGAACTTGTTCTGAATAATCAAAGTGCCGATATTTCCCACCCTGCTTTTAGCAACCTGTTTATCAGCACATCATACGATAAAGAAACCGAGAGCTTGATTGCTGTTAGAAAACCTCGTAATCCAGATGACAAGGAAACTTATATCTTTAAGACAATGGTTTGTGAAGGAGAAGAATTTGGATATACTCAATATGAAACAAATCGCAGTAATTTCATTGGAAGAGGAAGAACCCTCAACAATCCAATTGCAATTGAAAAATTACTGGACAATACTGAAGGAGTTGTATTAGAGCCGATTTTGAGTCTAAGAAAATGTCTTAATATCGAGCCTCATCAAAAATCAACTTTGACATATATTATGGGAGTTACAGATTCTCATTCAAAAACAAAAGACTTAATCAGTAAATATAAAAATTCATATGTTATTAAAGATCAGCTCGACTTGTCCGCGATTCAAACACAAGTAGAAATGAATTATTTAGATTTAAATATAAGTGAATTGAAAATTTTTCTAGATATGATTTCTCAACTAATATATTTAAATCCAAATCGAAGGAAATTCAGTTCCATTATTCAAAATAATAAACTTGGACAGACATCACTGTGGAAATATGGAATTTCTGGTGATTTGCCTATTATTCTTACATCTATTTCTTCTACTGAACATATCGATAATATCTGGACTTTGATTAAAGCTAAGGAATTTTGGAAACTTAAAGGAATAAATACGAATTTGATTATCCTTAATGACCAAGAATCGAGTTATTTCAATGATGTTGAAGAAGAAATCAATGAAATGATTTCAAAGAAATTTGGATATCACTCAAATGTACAATCACTAGGCATTTTCATCATGAATAATAAAATACTTCATGATGAAGATAAAAACTTACTCTATGCAAGTGCAAATATTATAATTGATTGCGATAAAAATAATTTAGGTCAGCAGATTAAACTGAGCCATCAAAATAATGTTGCTAAAAAACGAGAATATCAAAATTTTCCTTATGAAAACATAAACTATGCCGCAAAGAAATTTTCGCTGAAATATTTCAACGGTTATGGTGGATTTAGTATCAGCAAAAAAGAATATGTTATTAATCTTCACAACAACACCACTACACCAGCTCCATGGATAAATGTGATCTCCAATGAGAATTTCGGATTTATCGTTTCTGAAAACGGTGGTGGATTCACTTGGTCGGAAAACAGCAATGAAAACAAGTTGACTCCTTGGCTTAATGATACTATTTTCAATATCCCTCAAGAAGTCATCTATGTTAAAGATGAAAAATACGGTAAACTTTTTTCCTTGACACCAGATCCTCTTGGAAAAGATATCGACTACGATGTGATTCACGGTAAAGGTTACAGTAAATTTTTTAGTCGTGCATACTTGCTGGAAAGTGAACTTACCTTATCAGTGCCACTACACGATAAGGTTAAAATATATCGCATCAAGATAAAAAACAACTCTGATGAAACTAGAAAATTATCATACTTCTTCTCTGTCACCCCAGTACTTGGAGTTCATAGAGAAATAACTAAAAAATATATTATAACGAAGTTTATTGATGATAAATACTTAATGATCACTAATCCATATAATCATCAATATCCCAACCGCAAAATGTACATTTCATCATCCGAACCGATCATCTCGTACTCTGGTGATTCAGAAGAAATAAATCAACATGATTTATACCGAATAGACACTCTCAGCAACAGAGTCGGTGCGGGATTGAACCCATGCGGCACCTTGCAAGTAAGTATTGAAATAAATGCAAATGAAGAAAAAGAGCTTATATTTATTCTCGGGCAAGAGCAAGCTCATGAAGAAATAACAAAGCAAATTGAGAAGTATTCCAAAATTAATAATGTCAATGATGAATATGGAAAAATTCATAATTATTGGGATGCTATTCTAAATACTATAAAAATTAGAACTCCAGATCATAAATTCGATGTTATGCTCAATAGCTGGCTGCCTTATCAATCGATATCCTGTCGTTTGAATGCACGATCGGCCTTCTATCAGACTGGAGGAGCATATGGGTATCGTGATCAGCTTCAAGATGCAATAAACATGATTTCAATCGATCCAAAGCTTGCAAAAAAACAAATTCTTTTAAATGCGGCACATCAATTCCCTGAAGGAGATGTACTTCATTGGTGGCACCCTGGTGACATTGAAAAAGGAATTAGAACTAGATTTTCAGATGATTTATTATGGCTTCCTTATGCCGTTTCTGAATATTTACTTGTGACAGAAGATTACTCTATATTAGAGTTGAAAGCACCATATGTCATAGGTGAATTATTAAAAAAAGATGAGAAAGAAGTGTACTTCACTCCTTCTATTTCGGATTATCAAGAAACTATATATGATCACTGCATTAAAGCAATCAATCACTCTTTGAAATACGGCGAACACGGTATTCCATTAATGGGTGGAGGCGATTGGAACGATGGAATGAATGAAGTTGGAATCAAAGGAAAAGGTGAAAGTGTATGGTTGGGATGGTTTCTATCACTGATTTTGGATAGATTTATAATTGTTTCTCATAAAAAAAATGATTTAGCCAGCAAAGAAAAATTTACCGAGCATCTAAGAAGCATTGTAGATTCTCTCGAAAAAAATGCTTGGGATGGTTCTTGGTATAAAAGAGCATTTTATGATGATGGAACTCCACTTGGATCTATCGTCAATTCAGAATGTATGATTGATTCATTATCACAGAGTTGGGCAGTTATCAGTGGTCATGCTGATTATGAAAGGTCTGTGACTGCAATGAATTCGGTTAGAAATCATCTTATATTAAAGGATAAGGGAATAATTCTGCTCTTTACACCACCTTTTGATAAAACCAAAAAAAACCCTGGCTATATAAAAAGTTATGCCAAAGGTGTTAGAGAAAACGGTGGCCAATATACTCATGCCGCTTCTTGGGTAATAAATGCTTTTGCTCTTTTAGGTGAAGGAAACAAGGCTTTTGAACTTTTACAAATGCTCAACCCAATCAATCACTCGCCTTCAATCTTCAGGGCAAACAATTATAAAGTTGAACCATACGTAATTCCAGCGGACATCTACAATGTTGTTCCTCACGTCGGTAGAGGCGGATGGACTTGGTATACAGGAGCAGCAGGTTGGATGTATAGAGTTGGAATAGAATCAATTTTAGGTTTTAAAAAAAGAGGCGATAAACTATATATCAATCCATGCATTCCAAACAATTGGCAATCCTACAAAATAGAATATCTCTATCAAAATACATTGTATATCATCAATGTCATTAATAATGACGGTATCTCACACGGATTACAGAAATATACTTTAGATGGCAATCTTTTAGAGACTGATTACATTGAATTAATTGATGATCATGCAACTCATCAAATAGAAGTATTTATGGTTAATAATTGAACCGATATTAAAAATGGTGTATCCTTCTTAGAGATGTTTTTCACATCAACCAAGAAGGATACACCATTTATCATTAACTGTCCCTAGTTTTTAACAATTCATTGAAATCATCTAGTTTAATAGGTTTACAACACAAATATCCTTGGTATTCATTACATTTAATTGTTTCTAAATATTCAAGCTGATTCTCAGTTTCAACTCCCTCTGCTATTGTATCAATACCCAAAATCTTTGATAACGCTATTATTGATTCTATAATTTTATTTCCTCTCTCATTGTTATTAATGTCATCAACAAAATTCTTATCGATTTTTATTGTTGAAATTGGAAACTTCAGTAGGTAATTAAGTGCTCCGAAACCTTTGCCAAAATCATCAATAGCTATTGAAATTCCTAAACTACGAACATATTCAAATATTTCAACAACTGATTCAATATTCTCCAACACAGCTGTCTCGGTTAATTCAATCTCGATATCACTAGATTTGATACCAGAAGTTTTTATTTGCTCTTTTATATATTCAACCATATCCCAGTTGATATCTTTTGGTGATAGATTGATGGAAAGTTTTATTCCGTTTTCCATATTATCATTAATGCGTCTAATATCTCTAAATGCAATTTCAACAACTTTTCGATCTATCGCATTTATATAACCATTTTCCTCAGCGACTGGAATAAATTTATTTGGAGACACTAATGAACCATCTTTATTCTTCAGCCTAACCAGTGCTTCCACACCAACGATTTTATTACTTTGAATGTCTATTTTAGGCTGATAATATACAAGCAATTCATCAATAAATTCATTTGATTTCATCCTATTATTCAGTTCGATATTTTCAAAATATTTCGCTGTATCTATTTCACTGAAGAAAATATAGCCGTTTTTACCTGATTCTTTAATACTATACATAGAAATATCAGCTTTTTTAATCATATCATCCAATCCATCGGAATCACTTGGATAATGCACAATTCCCATACTAACCGAAATATTAAAGATGTTGTTTTCAACTTTGAAAGGTTTCTCGAAGTGATTTAATATCTCTTTAATACTATCTTCCACTTTCTCTTTTGATTCGCTTTCGATAGTAAAAATAAATTCATCTCCACCCCATCTATAAACAGTGATGTTTTTACTCAGATAACTATATAGAATATCTGAAATTTGTTTAAGCAGTACATCTCCGAGAGGATGTCCATGAGTGTCGTTAATAAATTTAAAATCATCTAGATCCGCAAACACCAAATAAAAATCGCCTTTTTTTATTAACTCCATTGATTTCTTTTCAAGTGATCTTCTATTTGGCAATCCTGTCAATTTATCAAAATAAATCATTTTGTTTATTCTTCTATTTAGCAATTCGTTTGTGTGAGTTAAATCATATACAATATAAATTGCAATAATCAAGAATCCTAAACTGATATATCTAACAAAATTTATTATATCATCATTAAGATAGATATAATCTTCATTTAGTTTTCCGGCAATTGATAGTTCCATATAATTACTCGGCACATCGACTATTAAATCATAGTCGTTATTCTCGAATTCAGTTCCGTAAAATATTTCGTCGTTTCCTTTGATCAAAACATAATTAAAAAGTCCTGCGCCATTATAAGCATCTATAACATCTGTGAGTACACTCGCATCCATGACGATTGTCACCAAACCCCAAAATTCATCATCAACAAATACTGGATCTCTAATAATTACCCCTGTACCACCACGAACTAATTCGACCGGTCCACTGATTACACTCAACTTAGTTTTTATGGAATATATAATGCCCTTTTTGACTTCTTCTCGATCATCATTGATTAGGTCATGACCGATGGCAGCCTTATTATATTCTAATGGGTATATATACGTAATAATTCCATTAGGAGCGATATTGATATTTAAAACTCCCTTTTCAATGAGCTTACTCATTTCCCCATAATCATCAAGCAATTCTTGACTAAGTCCATCATCGATTTTGAGCGCGACAAATGCATTCAAGCTTTTAATAATATCTAATTTACTTTCAAGTATTTTTGAAATTTGAGTACTCATGCTGTTAATTTCTTCATTGAATAAATTATCTCGTGATTCAGTTACAAAATGGCTAAATCTATTTATAGTTCCCCACCATACAACAATCAATAGAATGCTTATAATTATGAAAAGTACAATTTTATTCATTTTTTCAATTATTTTAATCATCATTTCACATCCTATCAAATATGTTTATATTATACCCTCGTCAAGATATAATACCCTATGAAATGAAAATTCCCAGGTGAAATTTCACCTGGGAATTCAATTTATCAGACCTGTTATTAGTACACTATCCGAATTAAAGTTTTATATTTTAAATCTTCTCCAGTGTTTTCATCATTTATTGTAATTCCAACTTCGAAATCCACGCCATCGATTTCACCAGTAAGAACTATTGTCGGACCAAAACTCTGCTGATTAAAGTTATCAGCTTCTTCAAATATTTCTAAATAATATTCCAAGATTTCATCAGGCTCGCAAGTAGACATATAACCTATCATGTCTTTTCCGTTCTGCTGCATCGCAACAGCCAATTCAATTACACCATCAGTATTTATCGGCATTATATCTTCTGGATAATCCTCATGCATTTCCACACCTTCAGGCACAATCAATTCTCCAGTAGGAACAAGTTCTTCTTCAACTTCTTCTTCATCGTCTTCTTCAACGTCTCCTTCAAATAAATCTATAGGCATAAATATTATAGTCACACCAGTTTCATATTCTAATCCCTCGGTTGCGGGAGATGCAGATATAGTATATGAACTTCCGTCTATACTTCCCATATTCATATAATTACCATCGCTTGAATCTTTCATTAAAACTTCTGCATTTTCAAATATTTTTTCGTAAAATTTTTCAACATCTGAAATACTGGCATCTGTAAAACCTATGATGGCATATGAACCATCTAAATTTTTTGATGCAGTTGCTATAAACAAATCATCGTAAACTGGAAGAATGTCTTCTGGGTAACCGTCTGGAAGTGGCACGCTTTTATCCATATCAGTTGAAACTACCACTTCGGATTGATCAGTACTAATTGTCGTAGTATCCTTATCAGTTTCAACTTCAGCACCTTCAATGGTCTCAGTTTTGCTTCCACATGCACTCATAGTTAATACCAGAGCCACTATCAAAATCATAGTAATAAATTTATTTCTCACATTTAACCCCTCCCTACTTCAGCAATATACCGAATGTTACTCATCTATTCTCGATTTATACCCATGCACAAAAAATATAAACTTTGTTATTAATTGCAAAAAAATAGGTCCCAATCAGTTTATAACCGACAGAACCTATTTTGTACACTTATTCTAGTAATTCATAACTGCTTGACATTACAGGTAATTTTAATGAATCCAACACTCTTTCTAAAAGAATGCCATTTCGTTTAGGATAATCAAATCCATAACTTGCTTTGATACTTGTTGTAATAAATTGTACTCCTCTTTCCAACGCTATCGGCAAGCTATCTCCTTGAAGCAAACTACCGATGACTACACTTGTAAAGGCATCTCCAGTCCCGGGATATGAGGCTGGTATATATGTACAAGTCACTTTCCAAAAAACATCATTATCTCTATTATAGGCAATCACACTTGTCTTGCCGTTAGAATCTTGTTGAGGAACACTAGTTAAGATTACGATGCTAGGTCCCATATTCGATAATTCTTTAAGCCATTTTTTGATCTCATCTTCATTTATCTTTAGATTATATTCTTTTCCTAACAAATAAGTCGCCTCTGTAAAATTAGGTGTAATTATATTGGCTTTTCTAACTAGATGTTTCATAGATACGACCATTTTTTCATCCATGGTCGTGTATAATTTACCATCATCACCCATGACCGGGTCGACAACTACGAAGCTTTCTTCTGAAGAGAATAAATCTATCGCCTTTGAAACAATTTCAATCTGTCTGACTGAGCCTAAAAAGCCACTGTAAATACAATCAAACTTTAAACCAAGTTCCTCCCAGTGGTCAATATAAGCTTCCATGGAATCAGTTAAATCAACGTATGTAAATTTTTCAAATCCACCAGTATGAGTCGATAGAATTGCAGTTGGAACCGGGCACACTTGAACCCCCATTGAAGATAATATTGGAATTATGGCAGTTAGCGACGCTCTTCCAAAACCGGAAAGATCATGAATTGCAGCTATTTTTTTCACTGGATTTATCTTATACATTTTCATCCTCCATATATCTATATCATATATCTATATTATATCATTTTATGATAAAATATATCATATAAGAATTTATTAGCAATTTATTTATCCAAGAAAGGATTGTATGAAAATATGGCGCCTGAATATATCAAAAATCTTTTATCTGCAAAAAAGCAAAAGCTACATATAATTTATTTCTTGCTTACAGTGTTTATACTCTATTTCATCATGTATAAATATTATAGCCTCAATCGTTCACTATCTCATTTGATGTATATTCCAATAATTGCGTCAACAGTGCTGTTTCGTATTAGAGGTGGAATCTTATATGCAATTCTATGCAGTATATTATTAGGAACACTGATACCCTTTAATGATAATATAGACTTTGCTTTAGATATAACAAATTGGGCAATATGTTCAATTTCTTATATTATGTCTGCAATTTTCGTCGGCTTTTTAATTAATAAAATTGAAGAGCATTATCAACTTCTAGAAAAACATCAATCCACAAATATTATAACAGGTTTACCGAATAACGAAATGATGATTGCCGACCTTGACCATCTTATCGATAGTAATGAATATACAGATATTTCTATTATAAATTTTGAAATTTCTAATTATCATTTTATTCAAAGGCATATAAGTGATGAATCATGTAAACAAGTAACGGAAAAATCTATTAAGTTTCTTTCTTTGTTTTTCAATGAAGAGTTACTTTATTCATTAACCAATCATAATATTGGAATTATTTCATTGAATAAGAATATTGATGAAGCATATAACGACTCACTTAAAATTGTCAATTATTTTCACGACCCACTAATTATCGATGGTATACCAATAAAAATAATTGTTAAAATCGGTATCGCCAATTACCCTTTTCACGATGAATCTGCAAAACAAATATTAAATAAATCTTGTATTTCATTGACTGAAATCGAAGAAAACAATCAAAATATTGCCGTCTATTCCGATTTAACTGCTCAAAGAAAAATTAAGGAACACGATATTCTCGTTTCATTGAATAGTGCAATAAAAAACAATGAATTTACATTGGTTTATCAACCTAAGATAAATATAGCCACAAATAAAATAATCGGTTTTGAAGTTCTCCTAAGATGGTGTGATAAAAAATATGGAATTGTCAGTCCCGCTGATTTTATTAAAATCGCCGAGAAAACTCCACTTATCAACGAGATATCAAAATGGGTGGTGAAAAATGCAATCATTCAACTGTACACTTGGAAAAACGAAGGTTTTGAAACCAATATTTCAGTAAATATTTCTTCAAATGATTTAAAAGATGATACACTGATTAATTTTATCGAATATAATCTTAACCTATATGACATTGACCCATCTAGATTAGAGCTGGAACTTACTGAAAATGCGATTGTTGATAATATTTATAAAGTAAAAGACTTATTTAATAGAATGAAAGAAATCGGTCTTAAGATTTCCATCGACGATTTTGGAACGGGATACAATTCTCTAGAAAAATTGATAAGTTTACCGATTGATTATATCAAGATAGATAAATACTTTGTTGATAACTTGAATAATCCCAACGGAAAAATACTACTTTCTTCACTTGTTGATTTAATCCATAAAATGAATAAGAAAGTAGTCGCTGAAGGAGTGGAAAC
>DAOUQP010000033.1 GCA_030625575.1 Eubacteriales bacterium
AACAGAATTCTTATCAATTTAAACATTGTAAAAATAAAAGCAGCTTAGAAATTTTACTCTCTAAACTGCCATATCAATCTTAGTTTTCAAAGCTATTTTATTTGTTTTTATGCTCCACCAACACCAGTTGACAAAGATCCATTAATTATTTTACACTTAAAGAACACATAAAACTGCTCATATTTACAAATATCCAAAAAATAAAAAAAACACTTCATTATCGTTATAACCTGACTTTGGAACATCATTTAACTAAAAAAGTGCTATAACCATTCGAAATACATGGTTTATAGCACTTTTGATTTTTGCTTAAAAATCACTACATTTTTTTGATTAAACTAGTTAATTCTTTATTGAATAATACATTCTCTTTAAACTTGAAGATTTCCTTGTTTATTTTGCTTTCAAATAGTTTATCTGAAATCATATATAACTTATCAACTTTATAATCTATCTCAGCTAATTCAAAGTCAGCTAATCCATCCATTATTTCATGTGTTGATAGCTCTATGTCTGCTTTTGACAGTTTATATTCTATCAATCTTTGGAGAACCAAAGCTATGTAGCAAATTAAGAAGTGCGATCTAATGCGCCTTGATTTAAAATGATAGACAGGTCTTGCTTCTAAATTAGTCTTGAGTATCCTAAAAGATTCTTCAATCTTATAGAGTGACCTATAAGCCTTCATTATTGTCACTGGATCCATATCTAACTTGTTTGTGACAATATAAAAATAACCGAAATTTTCTTGTTCTGCTTTTATTTTTTTCTCATCTATCTCCACATGTATTTTTTCTTTCGGTTTCTCAGAAGCTTTATAATATCTACTCTTCGACTTAGTCGTTGCATTTATTGTAAAATCCTTCAAATTCTTCTGAGCCTTCTCAAGCATCTTCTCTTGCTTAATCATTTCACGCTCTCTATACAAGTCAGAGTATTTCTTAATGATCAACTCTTTGTACTTTTCATCCTTATGTGTTGCCGTTCTAGTACCTGTGATATAGCCACTTTTATATTTAGCGTCTTTTTCAGAAGTAATGTTCCATGTCGGATCAAATTTCTTTTCTTTGATTTTATCAGGGACCGAATTACACTTTGAACCGACAATGTAATTCAAACCTTTGTCTCTAATCATCTTTAGATTATCTTTTGAATTAAGGCCTCTGTCTGCAACAATGATGATTTCTTTTATCTGATAGTTATGAAGAACATCATCAATAACTCTCTCCATTGTATGAAGCTCATGTTCATTACCTCTAAAGAGCTTGTATGATATCGGTATACCATCTGCATCAATCAAAAGCCCCATCACTACTTGTGTTTCATTCCTCTTGTTGTCTTTACTCATGCCTCGTTCTCTGAGTTCATCTTCAGTAAATGACTCAAAATAATAAGTTGTACAGTCATAGAGAGCCAACGATATATTTCTATCCAGTATAATCTTATCGATGCTTTTGTTGAGATGTTTGAATAACTTGTTTTCAGCAAGTTCAAAGTTCTTATCATAAGATGTGGTTAACTCTTCAATCTCCAACAAAGTATTATTGATATTTGATTCTAATATCCTTTTTGCTTCTTCATCAACAGTCGTTAAAAGGACATTCATGTCATTAATAACAGCACATTTTTCTGATAGTTCTTTTGATTTATGTTTATTGAACCCAGAAAAAATATCCAAACTGGAATAGATATTGTCATTATTTACAAAGTTGAAGTCATAAAGGAAATCATCTTTTCTTTTAGCTACTTCAAGTTTGCTGGCAGGGTTAAATAATCTCCCTAGCACTTGATAAAACATCATGTCACTGAAGTCATACTCTAGTTTAGCATCTTTAGTCAGCTTGTTAAAAAAGTTAGGTAATCTCAATTCGTTAAAGATAGATAAATATGGGAGATATCCAATATTTTTATTCTGAAGAGAGAGACCGTTTTCTCTTGTAGTTAAAATAAAATCTTCGAAGGAGTTAAACCCCTTAGACGCTTCTTCTAATTGATTCATCTCTTTCAGTTCAGTTTCAGCTAAAGTCAGTGCTTTTTTTCCTTCTTTTGAACTTAAGTCATAAGTTCCATAACACTTTACTTGTATTCTTTTTGATTTCTTTGTTTTTGGATCTCTGATTCCCTTTGAAATACTGATTTGATACTTTCCATTTGGTTTCTTTGCTTTAGTAAGATACATAATATTCCTCCGAAATTTCCTATATCTCTATTGTACATCATTCTGCCGCCAACTGCAAGTAGTGGGCGTGAAAAAATAAAAAAATGATGAGAAACATTGAAAAATCAATGACAACTCATCATTTTACTTAAATTTATGTTCTAAAGTCAGGATTTATACAGAAAACACAGTAAATACTTATATTATGCGTCTTAGAAATAAGATTGAAGAAGATAAAAATTTTCCCGAATCGTTGATTACAATTCGCAATGAAGGATACTTGTTTACTTGATTTACACCCAACAATACCACACTAAAAATTCTAACATATTTATTTTTTGCCGAATATTTTTTCTTGCTACCAATCAATTTAGCATATTTGCAATTATTTCATCTAGGTTATCTATAACTTAATAAAATCTTCAATATCAACAAAAAAATGCAAGATTTTATAATGTCAGAATGTTGAATAACTGTTCCGCAACTAATGGCTTTAAACACAAAAAAAGAAAACTGACTAGATTTTTTTATCTAATCAGCAATCTTTCTATTTATAGTTAAATTTCTAATTTAGTTTTCTACCATCCCCAAGTCCATTCATAAATGATTACTGTTAACGCTCCTGAATTATCACCATAAGAAGTATCTAAAATAGTAAATTCAAGAGATGTCCCATCTCCTGTCAATTCATATGTGTAAATATAATCTGCAACTGTGTCTACCCACTGAACATTTGCACCATCTATCCATAGTTGCAACCAAAATTCATGTGGAGTACCAAGATCGGCTCCATCCACCCATTGTGGACTACCAGCGGGATAACCTGCAGGAATATAAGGAACTATACGCAAACTATAAACCGCATCCGCAATACCAGCATCTGTCCAATTCGCAAATTTGTAAGTTCCACTAGCCTCTACTTTATATTCCACTCCATCAGTTAGAGTTGTGCTTTCTGTTATTGCAGTACTTATGCCAGGTACAGAAAGTTCTTCATACTCTACCCATCGATAATATCCTTCTACTACATCCTCTATTAAAATAATCATCGACCAATTAGAAGTTTCTGCATCTATTCCAGCTCCCCACGCACTTTCAAATTGTGGAACAAAGAGAAATCCTGAAGCCAAATCAGCAAAAGCATATTTGTCTATATCAACCAATTGCTTATCACCTGTAACAACATCGATTGTAAAGAAGTCGGCTGTTCCATGATTATTTCCATACAGCAAACCATTTGATCCATAGGCAAGTTGCAAATCAAGTGCATCTGCACCAACATATTTATTATACTCGCCATCAATGCTGTTCAAATTCAATGAAAAAAACATTTGAGTCGCTACCCTTGTACTTCCATATAACATACCTGAATTAGAAATAGCAAAATCTCCAAATGTGAACTCAGATGCTATCCCGAAACCAGAAAACATGGATACAGGATTACAACCAGCATTTAAATCGACTTTCATCAACTGATTTATTCCTTCAGCAATATAATAATACTTTCCTTCATAAAAGCTTGCTGAAACCACGGATCCATCAAGGTCGCATAAATGCATTAAAGTATCTGTTGCTATATCATAAGACCATAAAGGAGAAGGACTAACATTCACTCTAGAAGGTGCAGTGAAGTAAAGCATATGACCTTCTGGATCATAGGCAAGGGCATTTGTGTATCCAGTACCATTATTTACATCACCGATACCACCTGTAATTCCTTTTAAAAGAGTGACCTCTTCTGTAACAATATCGATTTCATATAACCCTTTGATTCCAGTTATTTTTGTTCCATAAATGACTCCATTCATTTCACCTATTGGTGCATCACTCACAACTGCATGAGCAGCAAAACCAATTACATCTGCTCCCGACTCATACTTAAAACTATATTCTGTTATTTTATCTGCCAATTCAAACTTTTCCTTAACTGTAAATTTACCTGGAATCAATGTGCCTTTATTTTCTATGAACACATCATCTCCGTCATTGATCGCTTCAAAGTGTACTTCCGTCAAACACCATCCTGGTTCTGTAATCTCATATCTGACTTCATATTTATTGTCTTCATATGCGTCAATGTAAACTATCCCGACTGGTGTATCCTTCCCCGCCATAAGATTAGCAGCATAATTATTTGCAGGATTTTCAGATGTTTCTACTGTATCCACAACCCTCAATGGTAACGGGTCAGGTTTTGCCGCACTTACCGGCATTGCCATCAATGCAAAAATAAGTACCATCGCTAGAATTGATAAACCTTTTCTCTTCATCTTTTTCCCTCCCATAATAATATTTGGAAGATCGGTTGCACCACTTGCTCTATCCACAGAATAGGTGCCCAAATTAACTGTGAACTTCTCAGCATTCTCCATCCCTTTCTAGAGATTCATTCAAAACAGAATAATTCTAAATCCAATATTTAGAATCTGCGATATATATGTACCCTAGAATTGTTAAATTATGCAATTTTTTAATATGTATCTCTACATAACACATATAGACAAACTGATTTTATGGATAACCCGTTGATATTAGACTGTGTTGGTAAGAAAACAATAATCTTATAAGCACCTTCTGGTCATAAAAAATGATGCCTCGAATTCGAGACACCACTTTGTTATTCATCTAATTATATACATCTTTCCATACTTGCTCTATCTAGGCAATTCCCCCACCATCAACAACTATATGCGTTCCTGTAATCCATTGAGATAAGTCTGATGCAAGGAATAAAACAGCATTTGCTACATCTATCGGTTGACCTACTCTATTTAGAGGTCTTTCTGCGGCATCATTCATGAATTCCTCTTCATCCTCGCCAAGTTGTGCACACTCACCTCTAAGTAAAGGTGTATCTATATCGCCTGGACATACGCAGTTTACTCTGATATTATCCTTTCCATGATCAATAGCCATCGCTCTTGTCATGTTCCATACGCCACCTTTAGCTGCGCAATATGAAACTGCTTGAGGTCCACCTTTTAACGCCCATCCCGAACCAGTGTTGATAATGCTTCCTCCACCACTTTTTTTCATCAATGGAATCAAATGATGTGATAGCATATATACGCCTTTTAAAGTTACACCGACAGCTAAATCCCATTCTTTTTCAACTAAGTCAACTGTATCTTTTCTAATTGCTACACCCGCATTATTAAATAGAATGTCGAGTCTTCCAAATTTCTCTTCAATATCTTGTGCAACTTTTTTACAGCTGTCATTAGAAGTCACATCACAGTACATGAAATACGCTTCAGCATCATCATTGCTAATTTTTTTTGCTTCATCCTCACCCTTTTCTTCTTGAATATCAAGAAGAACCACTTTCGCTCCCATAGCCGCTAACAATATTGCAGTTCCCAATCCGATTCCAGAAGCGCCTCCAGATATAGCTGCAACTTTTCCAGATAAATCCACTGCATTCAATACTTGCTGTTTTAAAGTCATTTTAATCCTCCATTTCAATTTTTTGATTATTTCACCATTCACTTATGATTCGATTTTATTCATGATTTTTTCACCATATCCCGTAACGACACCAACATATCCCTCTAGTTTTTTATCGAGTTCTCTGTCATCAGTATCGACCAAGAGAGACCTACCTTTCAATTGCTGCAATTTTTGCCGCGTCGCAATGATGATTATATTTTCTTTACCTACTTTTTCAATAACCTTTGCACTTATTTGTTGATTCCCCCGTCCAAATATATATCCCTGCCCACCTATTGGAGTAATGATTATTTTACAGTATCCAAAAAGAGTTTCTAGTAATTCCTTCTCTGTCAAATCATTTTTTACCAACCGCTTATTGTATATCAAGTCTACACCAAGCAATGTATAAGGTAAATCCAACAACTGCATAATGGGACGCGTAGTTGATCCAGGACCGATGATGTAGAAAGTGTCTTTTTCCATATTTTCAACGATTGAATGCGCAATATCCCATTGAGCCGCAATATCCGATTTAATACTCCCAGCTTTTTTCACCTGTAAAAATTTCTTTTCAAAAGGAGTTTTTACATATCCATAGAGTTTGGTTTTAACGACATCCTCTCTAAAAGCTCCTTCATCAATATCCATGATTTCCACTTCTTGCGTCGCTGGTGAAGTATTCACAATGAATTTTCTTGCTATTTCTCCAGCTCGTTGAGGATTTATTGCAAATACCGCGGAGTGAATTTTCACACCAGTCGGAATGCCAACAACAACCAATTCATCCTTGATGGCAAAGTAGATATCTCTTGCTGTTCCATCACCACCTGCAAACAGCAACAAATCCACTTTTTCTTTAACCATTTCCTTTGCAGCTTGAATCGTATCAATTCGAGAAGTATAATCGTTCACACTCTCTCTAATGATGCGAATATCAAAACCAAATTCTTTTACCAAGTCTTCTCCCATGCTCCCTGAACACGTAACAATTTGAATCTTTTCTTCAATGCTTTTTAATGCATCCAATGCAAGCGATGCTCTATTTGCCGATTCAGGGATGGCACCTAGAAGTTTTGCTTGTTGTAAAACTCCATCAGTGCCTTTCAATCCAACTTTTCCACCCATACCTGCTATCGGGTTGATAATTAATCCCATCTTTTTCAAATTATTCATCCTTTGATTAAGATTCTTGCATAGTTGTCTTTTTTAAATAACTTCTCCATGAAATCGCCCATTGCTTCGGATCATCGAAACTCTCCTCATTCAGTTGATGGCATGTACTTTGATGAGGTGCAGATTTGATGATTTCGGGATTCTCATAAGCTTCTTTAAATACATGCTCCAATGTTGCGATATATTCGTCCATATCCTCTTTTGAAGGTGTTTCAGTCGGCTCTAAAGTTATCGGCTCTGGAACATAATATGGATGATGACTAGACCAATAATGCATTCCAAAATCCATCATTCTTCTTTGAATATCTTCTGTTGTGATTCCTGTATCATTATACAACTTTTCAATGGTATATCTTACTTGTTCAATCCTTTGCTTGCCGACGATGTATGGTGCATCGACAACATCCAGGCTCATCAGTTTCTTGAACATATAGTTGTTGTTGAGCACTGCAATTTTTGCAACTTCATAAAGCCCTTCAGCACCCAATGACATGATCCATGAATATGCTTTTAATACCACCGGTGCAACGCCATTAAACAATCTTACTTTTCCGATAGAGTAAGGATTGTTGACAATTTCATGATTCTGATAATATTTCTCGCCGTCGAAATCAATCAAAGGCCCTGGTAAAAACTTGACCAAATAATCTAAGACACCCAATGCTCCAGTAGCTGGTCCACCACAACCATGTGGTGTCGAGAAAGTTTTGTGCAGATTAAAGAAACACATATCAAACCCGGCTTCTTTAGCACGTGTAACTCCAAGTAAACCGTTTGCGTTTGCTTGATCATAACAAGAAAGCGCACCAACCTCTTTCATTATTTTTGTGAATTCTTGCACCCTGGTATTGTATACACCAGTATCCTCAGGATTTGCAATGAAGAAAGCCGCCGTTCTTTCCGATGTAGCTGCTTTAAAAGCCTCTAAATCAGGATATCCATTCTCATCAGGATTGATATATATGATTTTATATCCCATAACCGCAGGCGCAGCAGCATCAGATGGATGAGAGTAAATGGTTGTAATTATTTCATCCCTAATATCGCCTTCACCTCTAGATTCATGATATGCCCTCGCTATAGCCGCCATTACCATAATAGCTTGACTACCACCGCTCGGTTGAAAGTTGAAGCGATCCATTCCAGATATTTCTCTAAAGAATATATCGGTTTTATACATAATCTCTAAAATTCCCTGTACCGTGCTTTCATCTTGCAACGGATGAATTTCTGTCATCTCGGGTAATCTGGCAAGTTGCTCATTGACCTTAGGACTATATTTAACCGTGCAAGTCCCTTGTCCTATTTCAATATTCACATCTGCACCAAGTGTCATCTGTGATAGACGTATATAATGTCTTAAAACTCTTGCTTGTGAAATTTCCGGAAGTTTCGGAGCTTCATCTCTAAACATTCCATTTGGAATTTTAGAAACACCGTCACCCACCATATCCACTATCTCGCTATTTGCTTTTGGAACTAGTATTCCCCTCTCACCTTTTTTAGTAAGTTCAAATATTATCGGTTCATCCCATTTTGCTTGATGAAAGTTTTTTCTAACTTTGAGATCTCTATTAATTCGTTTCAATTCTTCTCATTCCTTTCTGAAATATTTTCAAGTTTATAAACATTCTTTCAAAGTACAAACCAGTTTATCAATATCATCTTTAGTATGGATCTCTGTTACACAATAAAGTGCTGTTTGTCCAAACTGAGGGAAATCCTTTGAAAGGTCTTTTCCCCCAAAGACTCCTTTTTCGATCAACGATTTATTTATTTCTTCAACAGTTTTTCCTGTTTTATTGAAATCCACAACAAATTCCTTGAAAAATGTCGAATTAAAGAATGAAGCTTTAATGTTTTCAATCTCGTCGAGCTTCTTGATTGCATATTGCACATTCTGCATTATCGTCTGACCGAGCTCAAACATACCTTCGGGTCCCATAGTCGCAAGATATACACCTGCAGTAATTCCCCAAAGCGCTGTTTGAGTACCAACATATTCTTTTCCTTCGTGTCTGTGGTGTCCAAATGAAGTTCTATCATAAGCGACATCACCAAAACCGTATTCACCCTCAACGATTGTCGAAGTCACTCCAAACAATCTCGATGGGAATTCCATAACAAACTTTTCCTCATCTCTCGTAGCCATAAATCCTGCTTGTCCTCCACCGTAATTCATATGCATTCCCAGAGGTTGTAATTCACCTGCTACTATATCGGCACCGTATTGACTTGGTGGTTTCAAAACTCCAAGTGAACTTGGATCTACAAATACAACACTCAACGCTCCCGCTTCGTGAGCGATGTCCGATATCTGTTGACCGTTTTCTTCGATAAATCCAAAGAAAGATGGATTCTCAAAAAAAACTGCAGCTGTTTGATTATTGATTTTATTTTTTAAATCTTCAAGATTCAGTTGACCATTTTCTATGTTATAATCGACTTCTATCAGTCTCAAAGCAGATTTGCAATAGTTATTTATGATCATAAATTTATCTTTGTCCATCAAGGCTGGTACCAAAACCTCTTTTTTACCTGTAATTCTACCTGCCATTCTAAGTGCTGTCGCCACAGCCTGTGGTCCATCCATTGTTGGAACGTTGACAACGTCCATATCGACAAGTTCTGCAACTAAACTCTGATATTCAAAGAGTGTTTGAAATCTTCCAAAGTCATTATAAGATTCTCCACCATATGCAGTAAGAAATTCTCCTCTTGAATTTATCTCATCGCAAAGTGCAGGAACATAATGTTGCCAGCATCCGCCACCGAGAAAGTTTATATTGCTATCGCATGTTTTGTTCTTCTTTAAGATATCTTGTACGTGCCTTTTGAGTTCATATTCCGAACCAATGGCCTTAGGTAAATTCATGTTCTCTTTTAGCTTAATTTCTTCTGGTATTTCCGCATGAAGATCCTCTAGATTGTTTAGTCCTATTTCCCTAAGCATATCATTTTGAACTTCTTCTACCGAGTTAGGTATATACGGGTGTGATTTGAATCCTTTCAAGCTCATTTTACTCCTCCTAATTTATTAAAAACTATATTTGCTTTATTTAACTGCACGTTTCGTGCCAACATTTCGATTCTACAATATATTAAATTTTTAACCCTCTGTAAGTTGCGTATATACTTATATCCATGAAACGATATCTTTCTACAGGATGAAATTTATCGTCTGAATTTACGTGTATTTACATGATATTATTGCCCTTTATGGCAAACCGATTGACACATATGACATTTTTACCTATACTTTATATAACTCATATCGTTAAGGAGGCTATATATGATTTCCTTGAATTCCATTAAAGACAATCTTCAAGAAATTATCATGAGTATACCGAATACCGACAACATTGAATTTGCAATTTTCAGCAATAAATATACTCTCGTTACATGTACAAAAAACTACTTGAAGAAAAAAGGCACTTCAGTGCATGAACCTTCTCTTAAGGAAGTAATAGCTCTTGAAAGCGTTCTCGTCAACAACCCGGGTCATATGCCCTCATGCATAGGTTGTCGTTTCAAAGACAACTGCCCTGCAACAATTGAAATCTTGCAATGCATAAAAGCAAACGATCAAATCATCGGGATTATCTCTATGACTTCTTTTACTACAGAAGGGCACGATTTAATCTCAAGCGATATAGATAAACACCTGAATATCCTCAATCAAATCGCAGAGATTATTTCAATGATTGCTGTCCAGTTCAGTCGAAGGGATGAATTCACTTACCTGGACAGCACAATAGAACTTATTTTACAAAATGAAGACGAATGTAAATTCATCGTCAATAAAGATGGTTACATCAGTCATCACAACAGTCAGGCTGTTAAACTTTTTTCTCATTGTAATCTCTACACAAATTCCATTTTCCTTATCTTCCCGGAAGATATAGTCAATGAAATTTTGTGCGACTCGCACCTCTTTAAAAAATATGTTCAACAAGACCATTTTTCAGGTCTTGTTTCTTCGAGACCAATTATCAGTAATGATGAATTCCTCGGTTCGATTGTCACAATTGAACAGCGTACAAAAAAGAAAACTTCATTAGTTGAGTCAAGAGTTACAATCAATAGCATAATTGGAATCAACGAAGAACTTACAAAACTTAAAAACGACACTTTGAAAATATCCAAAAGCTCTTCAACTGTTCTTATTTCAGGCGAAACTGGTACAGGTAAAGAACTGTTCGCCAAAGCGATTCACTACAGTAGCCCAAGAGCAAACGCCCCACTCATTTCAATAAACTGTGCCAGCATTCCCGAGAATCTCTTTGAAAGCGAACTTTTTGGTTATGAGGAAGGTGCTTTTACAGGAGCTAAAAAAGGCGGTAAAATTGGACGCATTGAACTAGCACAAAACGGAACTCTCTTTCTTGATGAAATAGCTGAACTTCCTTTATTCATGCAGTCAAAACTATTAAGAGTCATTCAGGAGAACGTCATTGAAAAAGTTGGTGGTACACGCTCAATTCCAGTTGATATCCGATTTATAATTGCAACGAACAAGAACCTCGAAGAAATGGTTAAAAACAATACATTCAGATTAGATCTTTACTATAGAATAAATGTCATTCCTTTAAAAATACCTCCTCTTAACAAAAGAAAAGAAGATATTGAAATCTTATCTCAAGATTTCTTAAGAAAATACAATTTCAAACTCAGTAGAAAGATTACAGGATTGTCTGATGAAGCGAAGAATCTTCTGAAATGCTACGATTGGCCTGGAAATGTAAGAGAACTTGAAAATGCGATTGAATACGCCGTCAATATGGAGGAAACCGAAATAATTCAAAAGGAAAATCTTCCATATAAGATTCTCCATTCTGAACAACTATCTTCTACTTCTTACATGAAGGAGAAGATTGAATTCGCTGAATTCGAAACAATTAAAATAACTTTGGATAAATATGGATGGGATGTCAAAGGCAAGACTGAAGCTGCAAAAGAACTTGGTATCGGTCTTAGAACTTTATATAGGAAAATCAAGTCTTTTGAAGAAATAAACAGTAACAACTAATTTCTATGGATAAAATCAATGAATTCATGCAAAAAATCTAACGAGAGAAAAAACTTTTCTTGAAATATTTGATTCAGTAAACAAAATGCTGCTGCAGAAGCAACTATATCTTGAACTTACTTATTAATATAATTATCGCTAAGCTTAAGGAGGTATTTAATGAATGTCAATTATTCTACTAGAGGGTGTAGACAGCATGACATTTGAAATGGATTTAGATGGGTACAACTTTATTATGGATGTTGGAAAATCGGTTGGTGGATTAGATCACGGACCAAGACCGAAATAATTGTTAATAACCGCTTTGACTGATTGTACTGGAATGGATGTAGTTTCAATTTTAATAAAATGCAAGTTACCATTGATAAATTTGAAATCAAGGCAGAAACAGAGATGACAGAAGAGCATCCAAAAACTTATAAAAAGATTCACCCGATTTATAAGTTTACTGGTAATAATTTAAATAAATCAAAAAATAAGATAGAAAAAACAGTAAATCTTTTTCAAAAGAAATATTGCGGAGTAAGCACATTACTTGAAAAAGCATTAGAAATCACTTATGAAATTAAAATATTTTAATAAAAGACAACTCATTTTGATATTTGATCAAATTGTATTGTCTTTTATTCTTTAGTACTATGATTCACTAATCTACAATACTTTTATACAATTATCATCCAATGGTGAAATAATAAATATTTAATTGCTTTTTCCTTGAAATCAACAACTTATCACATCATGATGTCATTCCCGTTTAATATGATTATATTGATATTTCTGCAAAATAATAGCGCCTCTTATTTGAGACGCTACATTACTATTTTTCCAAATAAATGCCGTATTACTTTATCTTTTCTTAGTAAACAATGATTCCTGATGTTTGACCAGGTATACTCATAGTCATTACTGGAGGTGTTATTACATTGATGACTTTACCATTAAATACTTCTGTGTTAAAGAAAGTAGTATCACTTGATGTATGAATAATGGTTTGCTTATAAATCTCATCTGAAGCTAAATCAGAAGTAATTGTTATAATAATCTTTCCCTCTCCAACAAAACTTACTTCCTTAACATAACCTGAGTGAATAGCCATATTTTCATCACTTAATTTTAAAATTCCATTCTCTACCTCTACGCCTTTACTTAATATCACTGTAAAAAATTCAGCTGGAACTAAAGCTCTTCCATCTACAATAGTTGGTGCTGCGCTTAATGGTCTCGGTGCCATTTTATTTTTAAAATATCTATTCTCACCAATTTTTATAGAAGTCCATTGCGCTCCTTTAGAAATTTCTACTGAAGAAGTTTCTTGTTTCCATTCAACTTTATATCCCATTTTTTCAAGCGTCGCTCTTAAAGGAATCATTGTAACTCCATTGACTTTCTGTGCATTGACATCAAAATCAATAATTTCATCATTATAATAAACATTGATTCTTGAAGCAATTAAAGTAGGTATAACATCATAAAGAACTGGTGTAACTCCTTTAATATCATATAAATAAAATGTAGCTTCGCCATATTCGGCAATCACTTCAATAGAATCATTTACTTTGAAGTTGTTTAATTCATTCTCAAAAGCATTATCTTTATCATAAATTGTTACAGGATAGTCTTTTCCTTCTACTTGAAGTGATAAAGTTTGATTTTCATATGAAAGAATTAAACCTTTAATTACCTCAAATCCTACTTTTGCTGCTGGCTCTGATATTAAAACTGGTGTACCATCATACAACACTGGTACTGGTTCTGATATTAAAACCGGCACTGGCATAACTTCAGTAGTTTTATATAAAACCGGCGTAATTGTTACTTCCTCTGTCGTATCGGCAAAAGCAGACATTCCGGATACTAGTATCAACCCTATTATTATTAAACTAAATATTTTTTTCATCATTATTCCTCCTAATTTTTAGCGCTTTTTTACGCTCTCGTTAAGTTAGACCATAGAAGTAAAAAAAAGTTCCATAATAATATTAAAATAAAAAAAAGAAGCCTAAGCTTCTAATTTAATTACCAAGAACCGCCACCGCCGCCTCCACCGCCGCCTCCAACAGAGCCGCCTCCAAACGATGAAGTCGATGAACTCTTTGGTGGAGCAGACATTTCAGTAAAAGAGCGATTAAACATACCCATCATATAATACGTACTAAATGGATGATTCGACACATACCAGGTCGGTCCTTTAAGTGTAAGTGATTGCATAGTTTTATCCCAAATTTTAGTTAAATCAAAAACCATTACATAAGGAAACATATCATAGAAATATTCTGGATTGTCCTTAAATAACATTTCTAATTTATTTAATTTTGCTGTTTCTAAAAAGTTTTTGAAACCATAGATATTATTCAGCAAGTCCTTGCCGAATGGTGAATACCTTTTTACCTTTCCAATAGCGAATACTGTAATGATATATAATACTATCGAAGCTATCATCAATGTTGTTAAAGAACCAAATTTAATATTAGAAAAATCAATATCCCTTACAAAATTTTTAAGTACGACAAAAAAATTGCCAAATATAACTACTAATACTGCATAGCGTAAGATCTTGATTAATTTATTTCTATTTATTCTCCTTTTATGTCTCGTTGCAATGCTGATTGCAATAAGCCAGAAGATAAAAAGAAATATTACAGTTGGCAATGCAGCCCAAAGGTATGTCAGCCCAAACAACACTTTTGTATAAATCGACAAAATCGCAGCAGTCAACAGCATAACTAATAAACTAGCTATAATAATACCGTATTGAAATTTGTTTTCTAAAATTTCCTTATCATCCCTGTACTGATCTCTTACCAAACTTCTTGCAGCTTCTAGATTCTCATAAAATTCATACTTTAAATCATCTACAGTTACCTTGTTTCCATCTCCATGAGAAAACAAATCTTTAAAGAGATGATATTCATAACCAGTGCCTATCTTAGAAGGTTCGACTAATCTCTCGAAATACATAGATTCCTTGTCGAATAGTCCACTTTTCTCTACTTCATAGATCTTTAAATATCCTTTAGATGCCCAGTAAATAATTATTGAAGACATATCTTTGTTTGTTAAATGTTCTTCATTGAATACATAAGCAATTTCTGCAGGATTAAGATCTTTAGGAGAATAAAAATTCAATATCGGAATAATTGTGTTCCTTCTATAGTTATTCATTCTTATATATATTGCCAACCCTAACAAACCAATAAGCAATACTATTAATAAATAGATCCAAATCATCGTAAATGGTTTAGATGCATTCTGGTAATAACCTTCATCCAGATTTAACGCTACCGTAACGCCCTCATGTGGATTCAACCCAGAAGCACTACCTATAATCGAATCTCCCTGTACTGTCCAATCTACTCTATCACTACTGGTTGAACCATAACCACCAACTGTGATATTCAACCTATTGCTGTCAAAACCCTTCGGCATATTTATTTGAAACGTTACTTCATCGATAGGAGTGTTCCACTGAGTTCCTATGATATTGAAATAGAATTCATCATATTCACTAATTAAATCATACCCGCCGTCGTAAATATATTCAATCAAGTAGGATTGATTTCCATCTACATAAATATCGGCATCTCCAATTTTTATCTGAACATTTGATCCTTGATGAGTAACTTCATAATTATAACTCATTCCAGTTAGAGAATCATATACATAGATATCTGATATTTCATGAGAATATCCATATAAAGTCGTTGGAATATCTCTAAATATTCCATGACGTGGCTGACTAAAACTCACATCGATAGTTTCTTTTATATGATATATATTGTTTTCCATTACATCGATTTTTACATCATATTTCTTTATAGTGTAGTATTCATCTGCAAAAGAGAAACCTTGAAACAACACCAGCACTACAATCAATAGTATTAATAATCTTAATATTTTTTTCATACTACCTCACCTAGAATTCTACTTTAACATTCTCCCTTTCTAATTCTTCTATTTCAAAGAAAGGTTTACTGGTAAATCCCATCGCGTTAGCAAGCAATACATTCGGGAATATTATAATTTGCTTATTGAAAACTTTCACAGAGCCATTGTAATATAATCTAGAATTTGAAATATCCTCTTCAATTTTCGACAATTGATTTTGCAGGTTTACAAATCCCACATTGGCTTTTAAATCAGGATAATTCTCAGCCAAAGCAAATATCGATTTCAGTCCCATTGCCAGTTGATTATTCGCTTCAATGGTTTCTTGTGGATTTGAAGCAGACAATGCGCTGTTTCTCGCTTGAACAACTCTTTCCAAGGTTTCCTTTTCATGCAAAGCATAACCTTTTACCGTCTCAACCAAGTTAGGTATTAAGTCGTATCTTTTCTTTAAGAAAACATCCATTGAAGAAAACGCCTCATCAATATTGACTCTTAATTTAACCAACTTATTGTAGATTGAAATAACAAACAAAACAATGACTACTATAATTCCTAATACTATAAATACACCCATTCCCATTTTTATTCCTCCCTTATAAAATAATCAGTCTAGATTGTTATCGATTATTCTTTATCCAGACTAGATATTGATACTGATTCATATAATAAATATCATCTTCTATTTAGTATTATATCATTCATAACTTCCAATTCACAAATAATTGGAAGCTTATTGATAAACAATAAAAAAAAGAAGCCTAAGCTTCTAATCGAAATTATATTCAAAATCGATATTTATTTTTATTATAGACCCATCTTCATTCGTATACTCAGCATGAATATATGCAGTGAATTTTTTATCTATATATTTTAATTCTTGTACCAAATTTCCTGTAGTCCCAGATTTGATTTCACTCATGTCAAAATCAAAAGGTCCAGAATTAATAGCCAATGCTAAATTACTTTTATCAAATTGACCATTTATGGCAGCAATTTGTTCAAGCATTTCACCAGTATCGCTATAGTTCTCCACAAATTCATTTGGATCAGTCGGAATACCTACCATCGCATTTTCAGCAGCTGCCGGATTGAAAAATGGATTTACAAACCAAAGAGGAAAAACCTCTCCAATAATTAATGTGTTTTCAATCGTCACATCAGTTTTTCTTTTACCGTCATTATCTATATAAGAATGAGTTTTAGTCGCCTGAATCCATTCTTCTGTAGAAATTTTAGGTGGAAGAGCTGGGTAAAAATTAAATCGATTAGTTATCATATCATCTTTAAACCTATAAAGACTGTCTATAGGCGGCAATAAAGATTGCATATTTAAACCATCACCTAATTCATCTGCTATGATTTCATCCATGTTTGGAATTCCAGGTAAATCACCCATATTGACACCTGGTAAATCCTCAAATCCTTCAAATATTCCCTCTAAACCTGAAAGAGCATTGCTTATATCGGGCATAGGGAAATTTAAAAGAGTGTTCTCAAATGATGCATCACCATCTTTATAGGTAAAATCACCTAAATAGATAGTGGATGTAAAATCATCTTCCGGATTACCATCTGTCACATCTCCAACAAAGAGAGCTTGAAAATCTTTTACATAATATGAATCTCCAGTGATTAACTTCATATAATCTCCAATTTCTCCTTCGGCGGATTGCTCTAATAATTCTATGTTCTCAACAATAGTGATATTGTATTCTTTTTCATATTCTCTTGTTAATAGATAAGGATTACTCTCCTCACTGTAATGAATATCAATGAACCCTTCTCCTTCAATTCTTCTTTGCATATTGAAAGAAAATTCATGTTCTTGAGGTTCCTCCGAATCATAATTGAAAGGAATGAACATTAAATAATCAGTTGGATTTTTCTTTAAATTAAGCATGGCTATTAAACTTTCAAATTTTCCATCCAAAAGTTCTTCCCATACTCCATCCTTTTCATAGTAAATGATAAGACCCGTTTTGGATTTTTTACCAACTTCACCGATATTGCTTATGATTTCAATATATGCTTTTTCAGCATCTTCCAATGTTACTCTCATAGGATAATATCCCATTTCTACAAGATCTAATGTATTCATAATTTCATGATTGTCATTTTCCAATTCTAAAGAACTCATATCTTCAACAACAGATTCATCGAACGTATGACCATCATATGGAATATTGCTTATAAGAGGTGTTTCCATAAATAATTTCTTTCCAAATTCAGCAAATATATTTTGAAGTTTATCCTCGGATCCTGCTGCAATTTTTAATTTCTCATACAATGTCTTTGGAAACCAAGTGAATTTAAGTAAATCTTTCATAAAATCGTGATTATTCAAATCATAATAAGTCATGTAATATAGTTGATACCATGATTTAGTTTCCATTTGATCCATCATGTCTACATTCAATGTAGGATTATTGAAAATTGGTTCATCGAATCTATGAAAATAATCTAAATTTTTATCTGCATATGCGACTGCAAAAATAGCAGTCGATTCCATAAGGAACTCTTCCTCTTTAGTCGCCCTTGTATATCCCATTTGAAATTGATGAGCATGGAAATATTCGTGAAGAAAACTACCTTTTATCGTATCATCAGAAGCCACTGAATTTAAATGAATGTAAAATGTAGGTTCGCCTTCAGACAAAAGTGTTTCTTCAGCAGCATAAAATGAAGTGCTGTCTATTCCCGGAACCATTGGATACAAAGAAATAACTATCGTCATATCAAGCGACTCTATACCTAAATATCCTAAATAAATATTGAAGTTATCCAGATAAAGATTTTCAACGTACTGAGCTACTTCTTCATCTACAACACCTAATGGACCAGTTATGTAAACATTATCTGCGATTTTCTTCGGATAAGGATTATCTTCTCCCATTGCATAAGCGACTTTCACAAAAGGAATTCTAAAACTCGATTCGTTTTCAATCTTTCCTTTATCGATTAATTCAGTTAATAATTGCTTTTGCTGAGGAGTTAATTCATCATAATGATAAATCATCCACTGAATATCATAAGCAAGGTCTATGTTTTCCGATGCATTTGTTTGATAGGAAAAAGAATCGTCTAACAAGTTAGAATCAACTAATAAACTAACCTTGTTGCTGTGATAATCTTTTTCTGATAATTCTCCTTCTTCATAAGATATATCTAATTGCCGCATGGTGGATATGGATTCGTTTTCTTGAACAGGCGGGTTGATTTCTTTGTTTTCTGCTGATTTATTACACCCTACTGCAAAAATCAAGAAAAGAATCGTTGTGACTAGAACAAATCGTTTCAAATCATTTCACCTCGTTTCTTCTATTTGGAAATAATCCATTTTAATAGCTTAATTATACCCAAACATAAGAAAAATCTTCAAAATACATAGTTTATTAATCTGTATCCATAGTCAGAACTTCAATCTTATAAAAAATATTAAAGCTCACAGTTCAATTGACTGTGAGCTTTAACGTTTTGCACTTTTGTAACAATCTCATTTAATTTATATAAAGGGGAAATACTAGTTGCCAACTATACTATCAAATAACTCTGCGCCAAATTCATCTTTGATTTCTGGCCAAACTTCTTTTTCTATTTTATCTTTAATTGCTGCAAGTTCTTCATCAGAGAAATCATAAACAACAACACCTAAATCTCTTAATTTTCGAACAAAATCTTCTTGCTCAGCTTCAGCAACTTCAAATCTTTTTTCTTCAAATTCAATACTGGATTTCATTACTAAATCTTTCTCTTCTTGAGATAATATATTCCAAGTATCAGTGCTCATATATAAAAACCACATTTCAAAATGATCATTTATTGGTAGATAGTACTTTGTTAAATCTCTAAAACTAGCGTAGTATCCTTCAGCTCCAGAACCGATAACACCATCGACAATACCTGTTT
>DAOUQP010000175.1 GCA_030625575.1 Eubacteriales bacterium
CTATATATATCCTTATATCAGTCAACTGATTTATTGTAAAACTACTTAGATATTAACATACTTAAATGCCAAATAGTAACCATCAGGAATAATGATAGTTTTTCACAAATAAATATACCGATAAAATTAATTATCGGTACATCAGGATTTCTTTATAATAGTTCTTAAAACTCTTCTTTATTCATTATTTCAAGTCCTCTTAAAAACTTCAAAGCGAAAACATCACTGCACTTCTTATAATGCTTATGTCCTTCTTTTCTAAATAAAGGAGTTAATTCTCCTTTTATTACAGTAAAGCCAGCTTCATCGAATATATCAATCATATCATCAGCTGTTAAAGAAAATGCGATTTTCATTTTCTTTAGCATGACATTATTAACACTTCTTTTATCTTTTATTGCCAGTACAGGTTTACTTGGTTTTCCCTCCACAGGCTCTTGTTTTCCCCTTTTGAATATAATGAAGCCATTTAAAAAAGCTTCCAACGCAATATTGTCGCAGTCTAAATCATATTTTTTTTCTTCTTCATCACCATCATTTGACTCAACTAGCATCATCCCTACTTCATCACAAGTCAATTCAACTTCACCAAATTTAAATATCTCTGTCATTTCATCATTAGTTATATTTAAAGAATCTTTTAATCTAATCAATAAATCATTATTGTTCATTTATAAACCTCCATAATTATCAAATCACACTATCATTATAGCATAGAATTTTATTGTTATCTCTTTATGTATATCTTTAACTTTGAAAGACATCATTTAAACTACTTCTACAGATAATCATCTTAACCCTCGCTTTTAAAATACTTCGAATAATGTTTATTGCATTCTTCACAAAATGATGACCAATCGAGATTGTTGCTTTTTTCATATTTTGTCAACCGATACATGAGTTTATATATTCCTTTTAAAATTTTGCTATTACCATCAATTTTCCTGATAACATATATCATTTCATAAACATGTATAGCTCCTAGAGAATGTAGATATGGATTTAAATCATTTCTATTGATTAATGATATTACATTAGAATCATTAGTTGAAAAATATATTAAATTCTTCGCTACTGCATAAGAAATCGATTTAACTTCACCGCGATCTTTTGAATTGTCTATACTTGGATTGTAATTTGTAAATTGAGAAATCTTTTCTTCGACTGTGTTTCTAATGTATTCTTGGTTGCTATTCAAATCTCTATCTTCTAGTAAAACAATCGACTTTTCATCAATTTTTGCATCGATATATTCTTTAATTGATATCTGATTGGATATTTCTTTATAAACAGCTTCATGTATTGCAATTTTGGGAAATATTCTTATCATTGGATTTAAAAACGTATTTGCATATTTTTGAAACGACAACTCGGGATATGCTTGATTTTTTAGATAAATATCAGATCTGTTTGGCGGAATGATTAAATTCGCATCAATGACTACAGTCTGATTCATATTTATCAATAAATCGATAAAATATTGATTCGGGATAGCAACTTTCGCCATTACTTATCATCCCCAAATAAATCCTTGATTTCGTCGATGTCGTCATCATCAATATCAATGTCATAGCCAAAGTCTTCTATTTTTTTATTGAAAATTTTCAAATCATCGACCACTACATCTAATGTAATTGTATCTTCATCAAAATTTTGAAGTATTACATTCAAGGCTTCTGATTCAACTCCTTTTTTATCAGAAACAGAATTTAATTTATCAAATAATTGATTATTTACCGCACTCCCGATTTTATAATAAATGCTATCTATATCTCTTTCATTGATTTCCAACAATTTTTCTCTCAATTCACTTTTTATTGCATCGATTTCCTTAAGTCGTTTGACAATCATTCTATAAGGAACTTGATAATCAATTTGAAGCTGTGTAATTAATCTTAATATTGCTTGAATAGTCCAGTTTTCTAAATCGACTTCTCCCCTGTTATATTTTTTTACAAATGCCTTTAATGTTTCTGTAGGCAATAAAAATTCAGCAGCAAATCTATTTGCCTTTGCACTTATAAGGCTATCATCAGGATTGCATAATCGATTTATGTGCAATTTATCTTTTTTATCATCTAAATGATGATAAAATTCATGGCAAGCATTAAATATTTGCAAATCTAAGGGAACTAGCGAATTAACCGCAATATAATACGAAGTGATATCTGTGACAGAGCTATATTTTTCCAAATAAAATGCCGCAAGACTTTCTGCATCTTTAGAATTCAATTTGAAATAAAATAGTATGATATCGTTATCTCTAAATACTTTGAATATTTTTTCACCTAATACACCCATACCAAGATCTAATTTTCTTCTTGTTGATTTAGCCAATTCTACAATATCCCATTCTTCTTTTGGAGTTAATATAATCTTATTAGAATCTTCCATAATTGTTTTCCCTCAAATTGTTGTGTTTATCCAAACACAATATCATTTCTATCAACTCATTGAACACTTCAAGTTCTTTTTCAGTTTTCGCTTCTCCTTTTAATGCAACAAATATATCTCTTTCATTTTCAGATTCAATAATATCAACGAATTCTTTTCCAGTAACATTTAAAATTATTTCTAGTTGATTTAATTTAGGCAAATGTTCTCCTCTTTCTACTCTACCGTAAATCTGATTATTCAAAGACAACATTTCCGCCATTCCATTTTGTGTTAACCCATTTTCTTTTTTATAATCTAAACAAATTTTCGAAAGTTTTTTAATATCGATTTTCAACATATCCAATACACCCTTCCAAGTAAATTAACTTCACTTTCAATATATTGATTATATACCCAGAATATATATTCATCAAGCACAATACTTATATATTCCACATTTTTATCCATCGCGAACGGGTTTATATATTTTAAGTATATATCCATTAACAACGCAATACATCATCAACATCTCTATTGCTACAAATCAATAAGATATAGTTGGTATATCTATCAGTTTTCTATCATTACCAAAATATTTTTATACTGCATAGTTAATTATTTTTTAGTATTTTTTCAATTATTATCCTTCATAACTACTTTATAATACTATTTCAACAGGAATTCTAAAGTGTTTGCATAATTTTGTTATTTGAAAGCCATAATAGGTATATACAAAGATATAAGGGGGATTTATGATGAAAAAGTTTTTAGGGATAATGCTTATGGTGATTTTTTTGATAAG
>DAOUQP010000026.1 GCA_030625575.1 Eubacteriales bacterium
TCGGGAAAAGATAACAAGATGGCGACAATCGCTTTTGAAAATCAGGGGATTAAAAATTTGCACATTGATTATGCCCCATTAGTGGAAGTGGAGTAATGATATGACTCAATATACTATTGATAAATATAATGATTTAAAAGAAAAAATAGTAAAATGGGAGCATGAATATTATGTGTTGGATTCACCTACTATAAGTGATTATGAGTATGATATTGCAATAAAAGAGCTGGAAGAGATGGAGGAAAAGAATCCATCGTGGAAAACTTTTGATTCGCCCACGCATAGAGTCGGTGGAAAATCGATAAGTAAATTCTCTCAAACAAATCATCAAAATCCGATGCTTAGTTTAGATAATTCATATAGCGAACAGGATTTGATTTCATTTGACAAAAGAACAAGAGCTGTTACAGGAGATATTTCTTATGTAGTTGAATACAAAATTGACGGACTTAGTGTATCTCTCAGATATGAAAAAGGTATCTTTGTAGAAGGTGCAACTAGAGGCGATGGAGATATTGGAGAAAATATTACCGAAAATTTGAGAACAGTAAAAAGTATACCATTGAAGCTAACTGAACCTATCGATATTACAGTTCGTGGAGAGGTATTTATTCCTAAAGATAAATTTTTGAATTTAAATATAAATCAAAGAAATATGGGATTGAAAGAATTTGCAAATCCTAGAAATGCGGCAGCTGGTTCTTTAAGACAATTGGATTCGAAAATTACAGCTACTAGGATGTTGGATATTTTTGTATTTGATATTCTAAGTGAAATGGATTCTAAAAAATCTCATTTCAATAATTTAGAGTGGTTACAATCATTGGGTTTCAAGGTGTCGAAGACTTTTTACTATAAAAGTATTGATGATATAATTAGAGATATTGATAAATTTTCAGATGAGAGAAAATCTTTAAGTTTTGAGATTGATGGATTAGTTGTCAAGGTTAATGAATTGGAAAAAAGAAAAATATTAGGTGTTAAATCAAAGAGTCCCAAATGGGCTATTTCTTATAAATTTACACCAGAAGGCAAAGAAACAATTCTTGAAGATATTATTGTGCAAGTTGGACGTACCGGTGTCTTGACACCGACGGCTGTATTAAAACCTGTATTTGTTGCAGGGTCTACAATTTCTAGAGCTACATTACATAATCAGGATTATGTTGATGAAAAGGATATAAGAATCGGAGATCATGTAATTATCCAAAAAGCTGGCGATGTCATTCCTAGAGTTGTCAGGGTATTGACAGAAAGAAGAACAGGCGAGGAAGTTGTATTTAAATTACCACTGAAATGCCCTGTTTGTGAAACTGATACTGTCAAGTATGAAGGTGAAGTTGCTCTTAGATGCCCAAATGAGAAATGTCCTGCAAAGACATCGCGTCAATTAATTCATTTTGTATCAAGAGATGCCATGAATATTGATGGATTTGGTGAAAGTATTGTCATTCAGTTGATTGATGCTGGATATTTAAAGGATATTTCTGATGTTTATTATCTTAAGGAATACAGGGAAAATCTTATTATACTTGATCGATTAGGTGAAAAATCTATTGATAATATTTTGTCGGCAATAGAAAAATCCAAAGATAATAATTTGGATAAACTTGTAAATGCTTTTGGCATTCCTCTTGTGGGAAAAGTTGCTTCCAGAAATTTATGTGTACATTTTGGAAATTTAGAAGCACTAATGAAGGCAAGTGTAGAAGATTTAGTTGCTATTGATGAGATTGGTATGAAGATGGCAGAGAGTATCATGAATTTTTTTAACGATGAGGAACAATTGATTATAATTGATAAAATGATTAAGAGCGGTATTAATATAAATTATATGAAAGCATCAAATCAATCTAATATATTGGAAAATAAGAAAATTGTCGTTACCGGTAGCTTGGAGCATTTTACGAGAGATGGAATTAAAGAGAAAATATTGGAACTTGGTGGAAAACCAACTTCGTCGGTTTCTAAGAATACTGACTTTGTTATTGTCGGTAAGGATCCTGGTTCTAAGCGTGATAAAGCACTGAGTCTTGGGGTCAAAATTATTACAGAAGAAGAGTTTTTAAACATTTCCTCCTTATAACTAAGGAGGTTTTTTATTGCTTGATTTTAAATGTTACATTTTCTTAAAGTGCTAAAAGCATTGATTTTATTGAATTTAAGGCATGTTTGGTTTAAACTTAAATAGTGCAAAACAGCGCAGGGGGATATATTTTAAAAAATGAAGTCCCAACCAGAAGTTAAATTGTTTGAAAATTTTGAAAGGAGTGAATAATTTGGGTTCATACATTTTTAAAAGAGTTATATCGATGATAATCACTTTGTGGTTTGTCATTACAATTACATTTTTCTTAATGCATGCCATTCCTGGTGGACCTTTCACTAGTGAAAAAGAACTACCTGAAGAAGTGTTAGAAGCATTAAATGAAAAATATCATTTAAACGATCCACTTTACAAACAGTATTTTGATTATTTAGCAGGGGTTGCCACATTTGATTTGGGGCCGTCATTTAAAAGAATCGGTGTGACGGTTAATGATTTGATTATTGCAGGATTTCCTGTATCAGCTAAAGTTGGGGGACTGGCTATTCTATCAATCATTGTAGTAGGGATACCGATTGGAATTACATCCGCACTAAAACAGAACTCATTGACTGATTATATTGTAACGATTTTTGCAACGCTCGGTATTGCGGTTCCAAGTTTTGTTATCGCGACTCTGATAATTTACTTTTTTAGTTCGAAATTTAGTATTTTACCATCACATGGAATGGGAACTTGGAAACATTACATCGGACCTGTAATATCTCTAAGTGGTTTCTCACTTGCCTTTGTGTCAAGGTTGACTCGTTCTAGTATGTTGGAGGTATTGCAACAAGACTATATTAGAACTGCTAGGGCAAAAGGTTTACCAGAATTCGTGGTTATTGGAAAGCATGCTCTTAAAAATGCGTTGATTCCTGTAATTACATATATGGGACCGATGATTGCAGCGATTTTAACTGGATCCTTTGTAATTGAGAGAATCTTTGCAATTCCAGGTATGGGTAAACATTTCGTTGAATCAGTAGGTAATAGAGATTACACTGTATTGATGGGAATTACTATATTTTATGCATTCTTTGCAATAGTAATGATTTTAATTGTAGATATTGCTTATGGATTTATTGATCCAAGAATTAAATTGGGAGAATAGGAGGAGACTATGGCAGATAATAAAATATCTACGGATATGTGGGAAAAAGTTGACATGTCGACTCTTGATAAGGAAGTTATTGCTCGTAAGAGTTTAACTTATTGGCAAGATGCATGGAGAAGACTTAAGAAAAATCATCTTTCTATGATTGGTTTGTTTTTCATTGTTTTGATGACTTTATTGGCGATTTTGGGGCCGTTCTTTTCAAGATATAGTTATTCTGATCAGAATCTTGAATTAGGTAATATTGGGCCAACTATGGAAATTTATCAGATAGATGATAATGATTTTGTATATATGAATAAGGAATATAAACTTGTTGAAGTAACAGAAGATGGTCATATCAGCAAAAGATTAGTGCCGACTGATGAAGATATGATGCAAAAATATAGATCTTATGAAATTGATGGAAAAGAAGTTGTGATTGACTATAGTTTCGCAGTAGCTGCGAAGAAATCAGGAGACCCTGATGCTAAGAAATTTGAGATTCGAGTCAATGGAGATGTTATTGATATTCACGATAAAGTATTCAATAAAACTTATTGGTTTGGATCAGATTCATTAGGAAGAGATTTATATATCCGTGTTGTTTATGGTGCACGTATATCATTGCTTATTGCTTTAGTTGCAACAATTGTAAACTTCTTTATTGGAGTTTTATACGGTGGTGTTGCTGGTTATACAGGAGGAAAAACCGATAATGTTATGATGCGTATCGTTGATGTTATCGCAACTGTTCCACTTCTGTTGTATGTAATCATGTTAATGGTTATTTTTGAACCAGGATTAAAAACGATTATGATTGCATTAGGTACTGTTTATTGGGTAAATATGGCGCGGTTGGTAAGAGGGCAAATTTTAAGTATTAAAGAACAAGAATTTGTGCTTGCTGCAAAAACTCTAGGAGCTAGCTCTTGGAGAATTCTAGTACGTCATTTGATTCCAAATGCAATGGGACCAATTATTGTATCTCTTGCAATGCTGATTCCAAGTGCAATTTTTACAGAAGCATTTTTGAGCTTCATTGGTTTAGGTGTAAATGCACCTATGGCTTCATGGGGTACATTAGCAAATGATGCTGTTGCTGGTTTAAGGACTTATCCTTATCAATTGTTTTTCCCGGCATTGTTTATTTCTATAACAGTATTGGCGTTTAACTTTTTGGGTGATGGTTTAAGAGATGCTTTAGACCCACGCTTACGTAAGTAGAGAGAGGTGAAAATATGAGTGAAAGATTATTAGAAGTTAATAATATGAAAACTTCATTCTATACTCACGTGGGTGAAGTTCAAGCTGTACGTGGTGTAAGCTTTAATCTGAATAAAGGCGAGGCTCTTGGGATTGTTGGTGAATCTGGTTCAGGAAAATCAGTTACATCAATGTCTGTTATGGGATTGCTTCAATATCCAGGTAAAGTTAAGGATGGAAATATTATTTTCAAAGGTGAAGAATTAACAAAAAAATCTCAAAAAGAGATGATGGCTATTCGTGGTAATGAAATTGCAATGATTTTTCAAGATCCAATGACTTCATTAAATCCAGTTTACACAATTGGAAATCAGATTATCGAGGCAATTGTCAGACATCAACATGTTGATAAAAAAGAGGCGAGGGTTAAAGCGATTGATATGCTTAGAACAGTTGGAATTCCTTCTCCAGAAAAACGTGTAGATAATTATCCACATGAATTCAGTGGCGGTATGAGACAGAGAGCGATGATCGCGATTGCGTTATCTTGTCAACCGGATTTATTGATTGCAGATGAACCTACTACTGCATTGGATGTTACAATTCAGGCTCAAATTTTAGAGTTGATTAAAGAATTAAAAGATAAAATGAATACATCAGTAATTTTAATTACCCATGATCTTGGGGTCGTTGCTGATGTGTGTTCAAGAGTTGTTGTTATGTACGGTGGATTGATAATGGAGGAAGGTACTGCTGAGCAGATTTTCTATGACCCTAGTCATCCATATACTATGGGATTGATGAAATCTATTCCTAGAATGGATACCAAGGAAAAACAAAGGCTGATACCAATTCCGGGCACACCACCTGATTTAGTTAAGCCGCCAAAAGGATGTCCTTTTGCACCAAGATGTCCTTATACTATGAAAATTTGTTTAGAACAAGCACCAGAGTATACTTATTTGACTCCTGAGCATCGTTCAGCATGCTGGTTACTTCATGAAAATGCACCAAAAACTGAAGTTGATAATGGTGTAAGAAAGGAGGTAATCAAATAATGTCTAGTAAGAGTAATAACGAAGTATTACTTGAGGTAAAAAATCTCAAGAAATATTTTGAAATAAACAAGGGATTTTTTGGTCGCTCAAAAGAATATGTTCAAGCGGTTGATGATATAAGTTTTTTTATTCGAAAAGGCGAAACTTTAGGGCTTGTTGGAGAGTCGGGTTGTGGTAAGTCTACTACAGGCAGGACTATAATCAGATTATATGAACCAACTGCCGGCGAGATAATTTATGATGGTGTAGACATAAGTGAATTATCTGAAAATGATTTAAAACCGTACAGAAAAAAAATCCAAATGATTTTTCAAGATCCATATGCATCTCTTAATTCTAGAATGACTGTTGGAGATATTATTGGAGAATCTTTGGATATCCACGGTATTGCTACAGGAGCTGCAAGACAAGAACGTGTATTTGACTTATTGAATCGTGTTGGTTTAAGTAAAGATCATGCAAGTCGTTATCCCCACGAGTTTAGTGGTGGACAAAGACAACGTATTGGTATTGCGAGAGCTTTAGCAGTCGACCCTGAATTTATTATTTGTGATGAGCCGATTTCTGCACTTGATGTATCTATTCAAGCGCAGGTTGTAAATATGCTTGATGATTTACAGAAAGAATATGGTTTGACATATTTATTTATTGCACACGATCTTTCTATGGTTAAACATATTTCAGATAGAATTGGTGTAATGTACTTGGGTAAACTTGTTGAAGTTACTGATAGAAACGAGTTATATGATTCTCCAGAACATCCATATACTCAAGCATTACTTTCAGCTATTCCGATTCCAGATCCTGAAGTGACAAGAAATGCTCAAAGAATTATTCTTGAAGGAGATGTTCCATCACCGATCAATCCTCCGTCAGGATGTAGATTTAGAACGAGATGTAGCTATGCAATGGAGCGTTGTGCTGAAGAAGAACCTGTCTTAAGAGAAGTTAATGAAGGACATTTTGTTGCGTGTCATCTTATGGATGAGAAATTTCCAATAACTGAGTAAAAAATTATTTATTAGCAAACCTATTTGTGGTATCAAATAGGTTTGCTAATATACCACGATAAAAATATATTTATATGTATAAAGAAAATGCAACAATTGAAATTTCAAATGTTAACAAAAATTAATATATCAGAAATTTCTGAAGTTCTGTTTGATTTTGATATTAGAATATATTATAATTACTAATAGCTTGATGAATCAAACATTTGCCGAATGCGTTAAAAAATGTATTTTGGTTGATGACCATCAAGTAAAGAAAAAATATTTTATGGAGGGGATTATTTTGTTTAAAAAGAACTTAGCATTATTATTAGTTCTAATCATGGTAGTTGTTGCTTTTGCTGGTTGTGCTCCTAAGGTGGAAGATGAGCCTGTAGTTGAGGAACCTACAACTGAACCAGTTGTTGAGGAACCAGTAGTAAAAGTACTAAAATGGAACGTTGGCTCTGAACCTAAGACTATTGACCCAGGTCTGAACGCTGCTTCTGACGGTGGAGATCTTATCAATAATATGTTCGAAGGTTTAATGAGAGAAATCGGCGGAGAATTATTACCTGGTATGGCAGAAAGCTATACTTTATCTGATGACCAAATTACTTACACATTTACATTAAGAGATGCATTATGGTCTGACGGTGAGCCTGTAACAGCATATGATTTTGAATATGCTTGGACAAGAGTTTTAGATCCAGCTACTGGTTCTGAATATTCTTGGATTTTCGACGAAGCTGCTGTTGATACATTTAGAGCTATCGACGAAAAGACATTTGAAGTTACTTTGCTTGCACCTACTCCTTATTTCTTAGGATTAACTGGATTCTACACATTCTTCCCTCTAAGAGAAGATGCTGTTGCTAAAGGACCAGACGGTGGTTGGGCAATCAATCCTGAAGCTTCAATTGTTAATGGACCTTTCTACTTGGAAGAGTACAAAACTGGCGATAAATTAGTTCTTGCTAAGAATGATAATTACTGGCAAGCTGATCAAGTTAAGATTGATAAAATTGATGCATTAATGATTGTTGATGCTACTACAGCTTTAACTGCTTATGAAGCTGGCGAATTAGATGTTATAGACAATATGCCTTCAGAAGATATGCCTAGATTAATGGCTGAAGACGATACTTTCTATATTATTCCTATGGATGGCGTTTACTACTATTCATTAAACACAACTGTTGAGCCATTGGATAATGTTTTAGTAAGAAAAGCATTGAACTATGCAATAGATAGAGCTGCTATCGTTGACGCAATGAAAGGTGGACAACTTCCAGCTGTAAACATGGTATCACCTGCTTCTTATGATAATGAAGGAAATGTATTCTCAGAAAAAGCCGGCGCTTATGTACCTACAGATGGTAGTGGTGTTGAAGAAGCTAAGGCTGCATTAGCTGAAGCTGGATATCCTGATGGTGAAGGATTCCCATCTCTTGAAATTATGTACAACACTTCAGAAGGTCATAAAATGGTCGCTGAAATTATTCAAGAAATGTGGAAAACTAATTTAGGAATCGATGTTACTTTAACTAATCAAGAATGGGCTGTATTCCAAGATACTAGAAGACATGGTAATTACCAAATTGCTAGATCTGGTTGGATTGGTGATTATTCTGACCCTATGACTTATTTAGGAATGTTTGTAACTGGTTCTCCTATGAACTACGCTAGATGGGATAACGCTGATTATGATGCATTATTAGACAGTGCTAAAACTGCAGCTCCTGCTGATAGATTTGCAATGTTATATGAAGCATTAGATATGGTTATGACTTCTTATGCTTATATGCCGATTTATGTTTATACAGATTCTATGATGGTATCTGATAATGTAGCTGATTGGGAAAAAACAACTAGAAATGTATTCTGGTTTGGATTTGCTGATTTAGCTGAGTAGGCGTTATTAATCAAATTTTAAAAGGACCTCAAAATGAGGTCCTTTTTTTAGTTGTTTTAATATTAAATTTTAAATAATATAACTTTATAGTTACAAATCACCAGATAAAAATGGTAAAATAGCAATAGTAATTATTCTAATATATGGAGAAGTTGAATATGAAAAAGAAATTGTTGATTGTTTTAATTTTATTGATGTTAGTTTTATCGAGTGTATCTTTTGCCGAGTTTTGGGAGAGCGAAACCATTAATGCGCTAGATACTAGAATTGGGGCCGTTAAGGAATTTAACATTGTAAATCTTATTCTCAATGGTGAGGATGTTATTCCGGATGTTCCAGGGATTTTGTACGTTCTTGATGATTCTACTAGAACACTTCTACCCGTTCGTGTAATTAGCGAGTTGATGGGAGCTGAGGTAAAATGGTTTGGTGAAACTAAAGAAGTTGAAATTACATATGAGAATAATGTGATTTTACTTAAAATCAATTCGCCGATCGCCTATGTAAATGGTGTGAAAAAGACTCTACCTGATAGTGTTCCACCTATTATAATTGACTATGAGGGAATTAGTAGAACTCTTGTACCAGCTAGATTTATATCAGAGCAATTTGGTATGGATGTTGACTGGGTTCAGGAAACTAGAACAGTAATTATCAATAAAGAAAAACAAATTGTTTCTGATGTGTATTTTACTATGGAAAATAGATTTCCAGAAATCAGAGTAAAGACAACAGGAGAAGTCAAATCGAGCAATTTTTACATTGCTAAAGATAATGAAAATGATCAACTGGTTGTTGATATCATAAACACAGAATTAAGCAGTAGCTTTAATGATTATTTTATACCGATCAATCTACTTTATTATGACAGTGTTGATGTGTCTACATATAAGAAGGGAACTCAAAATACTAGACTTTCAATTAACTTGACAGATACAAGAGGTTATGATGTGTTTTATGATGAATCTTCTAAAGAATTAGTAATTAAATTTATCAACTCTGCCAATTATATTTATACAGATGAAATTTATGGTGTTGATGCGGTAGTGATTGATACTAAAGAAAGCCCGGCATATAATGTTAAATTTTTTAATAATAAAATTATCATCGATGTGATGAATTGTCTTTTTAACTACAATGATGGACTCTATGGTTCGGAAGGAAGTTCAAGTGATCTGATATCCAGCATTGCTTATTCACAATTTGATCCAACCAAAGAATATGGTGAGGATGAAGTAGTTTCTCGAATTGTAATAAATTTGGAAAACGAGACATCTTTAGATGAAGTTTATGTTGAAGATGTTGGGAATAAAATTATTGTATATATATCCGGTGACCCTTTAAACGGTTTTGATTATTATAAAACTGCTCAAGATAGCAGTCAACTTAGTTTGAAGTTCAATAAAGGTACTATAGTAAAAAGCGAATTATTATCTAACAATAATTTAAGACTTACTTTTGATAAAGATAGCATAGACATAGATGAGTTGGATATAGATATTGATGATTCAATTGTACAGAGTTTTACAATAGATAAAAATAGTTCTGAATATAATATCGATATTTTATTGGTTGAAAATACTGAATATGAAATACTTGGAAATGAATCAAGTAACTTTTTTCTAAATTTCCTAAATATCGATCTTTCCAATTCAAAATATAAAGATATGCTTATTGTTATTGACCCGGGACATGGAGGAAAAGACCCAGGAGCTATAGGTAGAATTACAGGAGTGTATGAAAAAACACTGGCGCTGAAAAGTAGTTTAATGCTCAAAAAAGAACTCGAAAAAGAAGGATTTAAAGTTTATATGACTCGTTCTACCGATGAATACATTTCTCTTTATGAGAGAGCGAATATGGCGAATGAGCTAAATGCAGATTTGTTTGTCAGTGTGCATATCAATGCTCATACCAATAGTAACGCAAACGGTGTAGAGGTGCTTTATAGTCCTTTCACGACGAAGCGTAGTGATGTGTTGGCTAAGACTATTCAAAATTATTTGGTTAAAGAACTAGGAGCTACAAATAGAGGAATTGTCCCTAGACCGAACTTGATTGTTATTAGAGAGACGAAAATGTCTGCTGCATTAGTAGAACTTGGTTTTCTTTCAAATGAGCGTGAAGAGCAATTACTACAGCAAAATTGGTATTTGGATAAAGCTGTTAATGCAATGAAAAATGGAATAATTGAGTTTTTAGATTAAAAAATAGTCCTCTTGCAATATGTTAGAGGACTATTTTATTTTTTGTGTCTTTGTGGTAGAATAATTTAAGTTGGCGGTGAGAAAATGAGAGAGAATAGAAAAAATGATGAAATAAGAGAAGTAAAGATTACTAATAAATATTTATTGCATCCGGATGGCAGTGTACTTATCGAAATGGGTAATACAAAGGTAATTTGTACAGCTATGGTCGAAGATAAAGTTCCTCACTTTTTAAAAGGAACTGGATCTGGATGGGTGACGGCTGAATATTCAATGTTGCCAGGATCTACAGAAACGCGTAAATTTAGAGATTCCACTAAAGGTAAAGTTGATGGTAGAGGTACTGAGATTCAAAGGCTTATTGGGCGTTCTCTTAGATCTGTTATCGATATGAAAAAGTTGAATGAAAAGACAATTTGGATTGACTGTGATGTTATTCAGGCTGATGGCGGTACTAGAACGGCATCGATTACTGGAGCTTATATTGCTATGATTGAAGCTATGAAAAAGATGAAAGAAAAAGGACAAATTGACGAAATACCTGTAAACGGTTATGTTGCTGCAATAAGTGTAGGAAAGGTTGATGATGAAATATACCTAGACCTTGAATACAGTGAGGATTCAAAAGCTATTGTGGATATGAACGTAGTTATGACTGAAGAAGGTAAACTTATTGAAATACAAGGAACTGGTGAAGAAAGTCCTTTTAGTTTAGAAGAATTAAATATTATGATTAAGTATTCTAAAATAGGGATAGAATACTTAATAGAAAAACAAAAAGAAATTATAGAAAGATAGTGGTGACAGATGAAGAAGGTAATTTTAGCCTCGAATAATTCTCATAAACTTGAGGAAATGAAAAAAATTCTTAGTGATTTTAATTATGAAGTAGTAACGATGGAAGAAGCGGGATTAATTAATTTTGAAATTGTTGAAGATGGTAAAACTTTTGAAGAGAATTCATTAATTAAAGCTAAGGCTGTTCTAGAAAAATTAGGAGAACCCACAATAGCTGATGATTCAGGATTAATGGTTGACTATCTTGACGGTGAACCGGGAGTTTATTCAGCGCGTTATGCTGGAGAAAATGTATCTTATGAAGATAACAATAAAAAATTATTGGGAGTTTTAGAAGAAGTACCATTTCTAGAGCGAAAAGCGAAATTTGTTTCTGTAATCACTATGTTATTTCCTAGTGGTGATGAAATTGTTGTAAGAGGTGAAATAGAAGGGAATATTGCTTTAACCGAATCGGGTGAAAATGGGTTTGGATATGATCCGCTTTTTTATATTCCTGAATTGAAAAAAACTTTTGCAGAATTATCATCTGAAGAAAAAAATGAAATTAGTCATCGTGCAAAGGCATTAAAGATACTAAAAGAAAAGTTAAATCAGAGAAATGAGTAAAACGAGGATTTTAATTGTTTCCGATACTCATGGGAATAATAAAATTTTGAAAAAATTGGTGAAAAAATATGAACATTTTGAATATCTAATTCACTTAGGAGATCATATTTGGGATGTAGATAATATTGACTTCAAAGGGAAGGTATTATCTATTAAAGGAAACGCAGATAGAGGCGCAATAGGTGAACTAGATAGAGTTTTTACAATAGATGGTTATAATATATGGTTAACTCATGGACATCTTTATGGTGTTAAATTTGGACTGAATAAACTTTTTTACAGTGCGCTTGAGAAAAAAGCTGATGTTGTGATTTTTGGACACACCCATATGGCGTTAAATATTGATTATGAGAATATACTGTTTTTTAATCCAGGAAGTTTAACCTACCCTAGGGGAACGAATGTTGGATCATATGGTATAATTGAAGTAGATAAAAATAATATCAATGCAAATATTTTAGAAATTGATTAAAAACATATTGACTTAGAATTCGAAATGTCATATAATTGATTTTGTCAGTTATCGGGGTGTAGCGCAGTTTGGTAGCGCATCTGGTTTGGGACCAGAGGGTCGCGGGTTCAAATCCTGCCACCCCGACCATTATAATTGCGGGTGTAGCTCAGTGGTAGAGCCCTGGCCTTCCAAGCCAGTCGCGAGGGTTCGATTCCCTTCACCCGCTCCATAAGCGTTCGTAGCTCAGCTGGATAGAGCATCGGCCTTCTAAGCCGAGGGTCGGGGGTTCGAGTCCCTCCGGACGCGCCATTTAATTTTATATGTGGCGGCTGTCGTCAAGTGGTTAAGACACTGGATTGTGGCTCCTGTATGCGTGGGTTCGAATCCCATCAGCCGCCCCACTTTTTATTATTATTATGGGGATTGGCCAAGTTGGTTAAGGCAACGGACTTTGACTCCGTGATCATAGGTTCAAATCCTGTATCCCCAGCCATATGACCTATTAGCTCAGTTGGTAGAGCATCTGACTTTTAATCAGGGTGTCCCGCGTTCGAGTCGCGGATAGGTCACCATATGCGGGTGTGGCGGAATTGGCAGACGCACTAGACTTAGGATCTAGCGCTTTACGGCGTGCAGGTTCAACTCCTGTCACCCGCACCAAAAGATGACTTCTTTAAATTAATGGAGTCTTTTTTTTATCTTTAAATATGGACTATTAACTTTAATAAGTTTATAATAATCATAGTAAAAACAAATATGGGGCATTAGCTCAGCTGGATAGAGTAGTAGACTTCGAATCTATTGGTCACAGGTTCGAATCCTGTATGCCTCGCCATTACAACCGTTGAAAATACTGGGTTTGTAATTCTGCCCAGTGTTTTCATTTTACATTATGTGGTAAAGTGGTCACGGAATGGTCACGGATTTATTTTCTTGTGACCACTGATGAAGCTAAAATTGGTGCATTTGTGTTGACAATAAAATAACCCATCCAGTCTGGATGGGTTATTTTATAATATCTGATTTAATTTTTCTACTGCTTTATCCTGCACATTTTTTGTTACATGTGAATATAAATCCATAGTAGTTGAAATATTCGAATGTCCTAGTCTTTCTTGGACTATTTTTGCTTCTACATTTTGCTCAAGTAATAATGTTGCGTGAGTATGCCTGAGATCATGGAATCTTACATGTTTATTAATTTCTGTATCCCTCAAAGCTTTCTTGAGACCAACAAAATAATAGTCAAGAGGAATTGCTCTTCCATTCTCCCAAGTACAGATGATATCCCTTGGTTTCCCTGATATGACGTTTTTAATATAGTGTGGTCCATAATTAAGCTTGAAAGCGGTTTGTTCTTTCTTCCATGATTTTAAAGTACTAAATAATGAATCAGTCATTCCTATTGATCGAATAGAACTTTTATTTTTAGTAGAAGAAATTTCAAGTTCTCTTCCAATTAATTTCAAAGCTTTTGATACATATATTTGTTTGTTAGTGAAGTTAATATCTGACCATTCAAGAGCTGCAATCTCTCCACGTCTCATACCTGTTGTAATTGCAATCATAAAAACAATATAATACTCTTTGTTAGTTACATACAAATGATTCTTTATTTTATTTACTTCATCAACGGTAAGGGTTTCAATTTCTTTATATGCTTTTTTCGGTGGATTCACTGCATCAACTGGATTGTATAAAATTAATTTCCATTTAACAGCATGCTTTAAAGCCATCTTTAGAATTCTATGAGCATAGTTAACTGAAGTAGGTGAATACCGTTTTAATAAATCAGTATAAAGAGTTTGAATAATAAATGGATTAAGATCTTCTAATTTGTTTTCCGATAAATCTGATAGTTGATTATGAACTACTTTTTTATAACTTAAGTGAGTACTTTTGCTTACACTTGCTGCAGCATATGTTTCTAACCAATACTCCAGATATTGACCAATGGTCATATTTTTAGAATCTACAAATTGATTTGTCTTATAATTATTTAAAAATTCTATCATCGAAATGTCAGCTTCTTTTTTAGTTTTGAAACCTCTTTTCTTTTTTTGCTTTCTTTTTCCGTTAATGATTCCAATGTCAACAGTATAGGTCCAAGTATTATTTGTTTCTTTCTTTACGGATCCTTTCATGAAATTCACCTCATTTTCATGTGAAATTTATGTTGAATATTCTTTAAAATATTGTGTGATGTGATTTATTATGGTATTATAAAAATGTGAAGAATACGGGTGAGCTGATTGGTGAAGGTCTTAAGGGGCTGGAACTGGGTTCACCCACTGTTATTTTTTGTACTTCAAGTAATCATACATTCTGATAAGTTTTCTAAGACAAGAAGCATTTTTGTGTCTTTCTCCACTAATTAAGATTCTGGGATTGGTTTCTAACTGTATTTTTATGAATTTCTCAAGTGAATCAAGCTGAGTTCTCAAAGTTTCCTCTGGTAGAGCTGCTAAAGAAATCATTTTTTGGTTGATTGAGTTTGTGTTGTTAACAATATCATCAACAGATTTTCTCTTTACTGATTCCATTTTTAGCAGTATAGAACTGTTCCTAAGCTTATCAAAATCAAAATTTAAAAATCGACTACTAATCACTTCTGGTAAATTACCTTCATAACTATCAATATATTTATATACAGGTAAACTATATGAAATATGAGGCAACAACTCTGGCAAAGTTAATTCGACTAAATAATTAATTTCAAATCCTTGATCATCATATATTGTATCCTTATAAATTTGCTCAGATTTTATTCCACCATATCCATGTTTTCCTAATTCCTTAACCCCAAATCCAACAATAACTTCTGCATCATCTTCTAAATTTTCAATTAATTCATCAGGTTTCATCACTAATAACTTGTTTTCGGCATTTCGATTATATACTAAAGTATGAAAATGCTTTTCGAGAATCCTTAACAATTTAACGGAGTGTTTTGCTTTAATTGTCAGAATAGATTCGAACAATGGGTGATATGAAGATAGAGTTATCTCAGTCATATGAATCTCTTTTGATTTGAATCGAATACTTCGTTTTGAATATGTAATTTTTGTTGCATCTTTTTTATATTCAATGAAGAACATTCTCTTCGAAATATGTTCTAATTGATTATCGGTTAAGCACTCGGAGATAGATTCAAGGATTCCAATTATATTCTCATCATTAATACTATAGCCAAGAAATAAAATAGGATTTTCAACAAAAAGAGTAAGTAGTTTTGATGCTAAATATTTTTGCTTATTGGCGAACTCATCGTAGTCGCTTTTATTGAGTACTATACTTTCTGGTTTTGTGACTGATCCATGAATTTTAAATAAGTCTCCCATTCCATAGTCTTTCTGAAATAGTAATTCAGATTGACCTATGAACACATTAAAATCTGAAAGTTCATCAAGTAAAGTATCATAGTTTGTTGTGATAATTGAAGCTACTGATTTCTCAACAACTTTTTTAAAAGCTGAAATTTCATCAGAATGCTCTGAATTAATAGATGAATACTTTTTTAAATATTCAGAAACTTCAATTTTAAAAGGAGAGATACCTTTCTTTATTAAAGAGGTATATTTTTTTCTGCTATTTTCATATTTTTCTGCTTCATACCAAATAATATTAAAGTCATCTTCAATAAGCGTGGCTATTAATGGGAATAATCTCATTTTGTCATTATTAAGGCCTTCTACTCTTAATTGCTTTAATGCTTTAGCTCTATACAATCCAAATGCATGAGGTTTGCCTGTGCATATTTCTGCAAATACTGATAAGAGATTCTCCCAGTTAGGAGTATCAATATATCTTCTTGAAAAACCAGATCCTATAAAAAGTATTGGCAATGAGTGGACCTCTTTAAAAATTGCTTCTAGTTGTTTAATTGGCATTTGTAATCCTCCTTTTAATAGTTTTAATAGCATTTAGATTGAAATGTAACCTTATCAATGACTGGTATAATTTATTTCTTTCATAATTTTTTAAGTAATTAGAATAAATTCAAATTCTCTCTTACTATAAATTCTTCAACTTCTATTTCATCAGCTAATTGGCAAATTGTTTGACCTTCCCAGCTGTAATTATCAACTTCAATATTTGCCGTTAGCAAAATAGCAGCAAAGTAATCTGCTTGCTTTTCTAATTTACCTTTGTTTATTAAAGTGTTCTTGCAATAATAACTTACATTTACATCCGTATGTAAAATTGCATGGCCAAGTTCGTGAGCAATTAATGCTTTTTCTTCTCTTGGTTCAATTGTTGAATTTAAAAAAATATATTCATCACCATACAAATTCCGAAAAAAATAACTTTTAATATCTTTATTGTGAGATTTTCTTGTTATTTCAATATTAAGGAAGTCGCAGAGTTCATATATGTTATTGGTTTGATACTGTTCTACCAAACCATTTACTATGTCTTTTATCCATTGCATATATTTTATTTGTCCTTTCTTTTGTGTCTTTCTGCAGACAATTTAACAGCATATAGAAGATCATTGGCTATATCAATAATATCTTCATCGCTTAATTTTTCTAAATCATATCCACCATAGGCCATTAATGCTGGCTGTTCTAGGATGAATTTCATCGCTTCAAGAGCATTAGTAAATTCGTGAATAGTGATGATGTTTTCTTTTTTCTCTATCCATCCCATTAAGTATCCAGGTGTTGTATTTAATGCTTTAGCAATTTTTTCAATTTTTGATAATGGAATATTTTCAATATGTCCACTTTCATATCTGGAAAATGTAGCTTCAGAAACACCAATTATATTTGCAATTTCTTTTAAAGTTAGGTTTCTGTCTTCTCTCAACATCCGAATTCTTTTTCCGATTTCTCTAAACATTATTATAACCTCCATTTATACAATATTAGTATACCCATAACTTGCATATTAAACAACTATTGTTTAAACAAATTGAAAAAAACTTGCATATTATGTTGACAGAGGGAAAATATATGATAATATAAAAGCAAGAACTTACTTAACATGCAAGAAAGGAGAAGTTAAATGAAAATGGGAATTAACTTAATGAAGATTAAAGGGAAAATGACTGAAAAGGGTTTCACACAACGTGAATTAGCTGAAATTCTGGGAATAAGTATACAATCATTGAATAAAAAACTTAACGGGAAAGTAGAATTTGTTATTAGTGAAGCTACAAAGCTAATAGAAGTACTTGATATTAATGATCCAGAGAATATTTTTTTTAACATCAACTTGCATTAGACGTAAGATATGTATTGTGTAATTCATTCTCAGCGATGTCATAGAGGATTTAAAGGAGGAAATTATGAAAAATCAAGTTGTAAATTTAGGTGGAATTAATATGAAGATTACAGCAACTGGTGCAGATGAAGCTTTAGATAAGGTGAATCAACTCGTAGACAAATTAAAAGAGGCTAGAACATTAGTGAATGAACTAGCTTCCATGAACGTAAATATTAATTTTGGTAATGACGGTGAGAAATTGCTTAACGATTAACACTAATTGGAGGATTCTTTTTCTTATATTCCAACTTAACAGCAAGAATATATATTTCTAAATAACTTTTTAGCTCGTTTAATCCGAGATGGTCATACTTTCTTTCGTAGTGAGTAAAATCGTTGCCAAGTAATCGAACAACATCAGCAGCAGAAATCGTATGCTCTGGAACATATTCTGCTATTGCAGCATATAATTTCTTTTTAGAAACTTCAGTATTATCTTTTTTAAGAATATTTATTGCGTAATCTTTAATTAAGATTTCTAGAGCGTTTCTATAACCGGCACCAGCAAGTTCAAAATGATTGAGAATTTCTGCTGAGTATGCCTGGTTATAACTTTCAATAAATCTTGGAGAAATTTGCTGGATTGCTTCATCAAATATGATTGGTTTTGTTGGTGGATAAACTGAGAGTAATTCGTAAGTTTTATTTTGTAGATTTACTTTGTATGTAGCAAATGATAACTGATCACAGCAATTGCCTTTAAAAATCAATGTAGCAATTTGTTCCGGTCCAAATAAATTATATGCCTTAGAAATAAAGGTTGGCTCTATACATATTCCACAATGTGGACATATGATAGGAATTTCACCATTTCCTAAAATAGTACCATTGAATGTTATTTTAGTAGATTTAGTTTTAATCATGATATAACCCCCTAATTATACAAAAATATTAATTAATGTAATTTATTAATTTAAGTATATCACAATAGGGATTTGTAAGAAATATATATAAAAGGAGATAGAGATGATCAATAAGAAGAAGAGAGAGTGGCTTGAGGAACAATCTTGGATTAGAGAAAAAGACGATCAATACTATGTTGCAGGTACGGATTTTAGTTTAACTCGTAATTTTATCAACAATCATAGTGTAGATGATATTGATATGATTTTTGAAATTGGAGCAAGACTTGTAACTTTAAAAAGTTGGCAAAATTTGATTAATATCCGATTAGAAAATATTCAGAAAATTTCGTTGCAAATTAGATTGATATTGATGCTTAATTTAGCAAGTTTCGTTGGAATTCTATTAGCTTTGTTTAATGCAATAAGAATTGGTTGGTGATAAAAGAAGTAATTAGTGCGGTTACTAAACTTAAAAGAACATTTATCTTTCTCTGGCGAAAAGACTCTTTTTCAATGATTGTATCTTTAAAAATAAAAGAATTGCCTTTTTGAGTTAGTCCTACAATTTCTGTTTGTTTATGAGAAGCGGAATCAGTTAGAAACTTATCAGATAGCATCATGTCAATTATCTGATTAAAAACTTTTGAATCAATATTGGAATCATATGTGTTCCTATATTCAGAGAAGAGATCTTTAACCGTAGATTCGTTGTATTCATGATGTTGCAATAACCTAATTATATTCTTGATTTGTTCTTTTTCTTTAATTTTAAACATTAAGTATCACCTCATTCTCAGTATAGCAGAAAGGAGAAATGTATGGAAAAACTATTATTTACAGTCCCAGAAGCTGCTAAGATTTTGGGCATTGGGAAAAATAAAATGTATGACTTAATTCACAGCAAGAATATTAGAGTTTTGAAACTAGCTGGATTAAAGATTACAAAGTATGAACTTGAAAATTTTGTGCAAAAAAATATTAACAAAGATTTTTCAGATATGAACAATGTAAAAGCTGTTGAAGAAGAGGGTGAAACATTATGAAATTTGCTTACTTATTTGTAGTGTCAGCACTAATTACCGCATCCGTAATGATTCATGATGTCGTAATGATGATTAGCCACTGGGGAGATTTTGAAAATTATAGTGGATTTGGTCATACGTATATCGTAGTCGGAGGAATGCTGATGATTGGTATATCGCTTATTGGAATGCTGATTAGCGCTATATGGGAAGACAAGAGCCATGAAAATAAAATCAAGAAGACTAAGGTTATTGGCCGGGATTTTCCATATTACTGGAGGTAAATGAAGGAGGATAGAAAGATGATCAAATGTTTAAATGGAGGTTGTCCAAAAGGCAAGGAAATCTGCTGTAGAGAATGCGATGAAATAGAAACTTGCGATGCAGCATGTGATAGTGAACCTACTACTTGTGGAGATTCTGCATTGGAGGTGATGGAATGAATTATGTATGCGAAAAATGTGGTGCAAGATTAGATCCTGGCGAAAAATGCAATTGCTTAGAAGAATCTCAAAATGAGAAAGAGTCTGAAGAGGAACTTACTGTTGAAGAAGTATTTACAGGGAGGAATAAACAGAAGAAAGAATATAGACTTGAAATCTGTATCTGCTGTGGGAATGTGTGGAATATAAGTATACATTCAGAAATGTCTGAAGGTGGATATGTTTGTCCGTATTGTAGATCCAAAACGAACAGATAAGGTGATGCCATGAAAATAATTGATGAAATACTGGAATTTCTAAAAGGAGAGAAATATCTAATAAAGAAACTTCCATTGATAGAAGGAACGAAAACAGAAAAAAGATATTCAGCAATAGCTGAAGAATTTAATGAAGTAGTAGCAATGATTGAAATAGATAAAATTGAGAATGCCGAAGAATTGATTGGATTGATGAGCAATAGAATTGAGAGACTTTATTTTGAGTACCGATTAAAATCGGAATACTTGGTTTATATCAAAATATTAACGCTTATAGAGAGTATTGAATATATAAGCGAATAGAAGTGGGGGTGATTGTATGAATAATCAAAAAAGAAAAAACGTCAATGATTAGAGCATTAACGTTTTAAAAAAAACAAAATTTACAACACCACGATGTGTGATTTGTTGTATTAATTATATCGCATCTCGCGGTGAAAGTCAAAAAAACAATGCTTTTCAAGCCTTTTTCGGGCTTGTATAAGGTATTAACATTCTAACGAAGAGGTGACTTTTATAAGTGAGGAACTTTATTAGAGAAAAGAAGATTTGGTGTGGTAAGGACTACATGGAAGTGGATCTTTATCCATATACAAAGATGCAGCAGAGAGTATCAAAGGGAAAGAGGTCCAAGAGGAAAAGAGAGACTCAACCAAAGCAGAATAATCTGAATGATAAGAATGCAAGAAGGTATCTTAACCAGTTGATCAATGGCAATTTCAAAAAGAACGACTATCATGTTACATGCACATATAGAGAAGAGTTTCTTCCTGAAACTTTGGAAGATGCAGAAAAGGAAGTTAGGAATTTTCTCAGAAGAATAAGCTACAGAATGAAAAAAGCTAATCAAGAGCTGAAGTACATTCTAGTTACAGAATATAGCACTAAGAGAGAAAGTGATAAGCCAGTAAGAATTCATCATCATATTACTATTAACCAGGGACTCTCTCGTGATGATATTGAGAATCTCTGGACCAAGCCGAAGGAAAAAGGCAAGAAGCATAGAGAATCGATAGGATTCATCAATACAGATAGGCTTCAGCCTGATGAAAACGGACTGTCAGCTTTAAGTAATTATTTAGCTAAGCATCCTCGAGGAAAGAAAAGATGGAGTTCATCTCGAAATTTAGTTAGACCAGAATCAAGGACCAATGATCATAAATACTCTAGAAGAGGAATAGAGAAGGTGGCCAAGAATCAGGTTGATAAAGATTACTGGGAGAAGAAGTATCCAGGTTGGAAAATTACTTCTTCAGACTATGGAATTGAGAATGTTTACAATGAACAGACTGGATGGTCTATATATCTTAAATTTAGACGAAAAGATATTCAACCGTAAAGATGACTATATGAGATATCGCAGAGAATTTAAAGAAGGTAGAGGAATGAAAGTACACGAACTAAAAATATACTCTAAATATTTCATCGATATAGCGAGTGGGATAAAGAATTTTGAAATAAGGAAAAATGATAGAGATTTTAAAAAGGGTGATTTTTTACATCTGAAAGAAGTAGAAAACGAAACAACTAATTATACTGGGTTTGGAATGTTTGTAAAAGTTGATTATATCCATGAAGGGTTAGGAATGCAAGAAGGATATGTATGTATGGCGATCCATAGAATAGAAATGAGTTAAAGGTTGGAGGAGGGAAAGTGAATCCGGAAGAGTATGAACGATATAAAAATGCAGTCAACAAACTGCTTGAAAAACTCAAAATAGAATAGGAAACAGAAAGGAAGAGGATATATGAATACAATTAGAGTATTTGAAATAGGAATAATCGAAGAGGATTTGCCTGAGGAGCTGGATGATTCAGAATCTCTTCGCGATTTGGTTTCAAAGGCCATAAGCGAGAAATTTGGACTAGAAGAGGAAGTAAGCTATCATATCGAGGAAATCAGTATATGAAGAGGAAGAAGGCATATATTGCAGGAAAGATATCGGGTTTGGCCATTGAAGAGTACTACGGTCGATTTGGCCAAGCGGAAAGTATAGTTGAAGACATGGGATATACAGTTCTCAACCCACTCAAGATAGTTCCTCATTGGCTTGATTACGAAGACCAGATGAGCATATGTTTAACTCTTGTAGATATCTGTGATGTTGTCTATATGCAAAGCAACTGGTGGAACAGCAATGG